>CALVIB010000009.1 GCA_944329375.1 uncultured Bacilli bacterium
ACTCAAGTAAATTATTATTAAAACAAACATCACACCAATACCACTAATATGTTTGGTCATGTTTATCCCTCTCTAATTATTCGTCCAATTTAAGGATAACATATGGCTTATTGTATAAGCAAGTAGTATTAAATTTTTTTTTGCGACATTTTACAACAATTTACGTTAATGAGGTAACTTTTTTGAAAATTCATTTTTATCTATTCTAGCAAATAATATTTCTGGTTTATTTAGAATAATTCCAGAATCCATACCTTCAAACGCTTTAGTAGAGTTTACTGAACGGTTTTGAGTATTTAACTGTTTGAATATTTTATCAGCTGTTTCTGGTAAGAAAGCTTGCAAGTAAACACTAGCTATTCTTATTGTTTCAAGTAAGTTATATAAAACTGTTTTTAGTCTTTCTTTTTTAGTTTCATCTTTGGCTAAAATCCATGGAGTTGTCTCATCTATATATTTATTGCTTTTACGGCATAGTTCAATTATTTCTTCAATAGCTTCAGCAACTTTGAATTTATTCATTTTTTCTTCTATTCTATCTCCTAATGTTTTTGCATTTTCTATTAAATCACTATCTATTTCTTCAAAATTTTCTGGTTTAAATACTTCTCCATTAAAATATTTATGGGTCATACTGATAGTTCTATTTACTAAATTACCTAGGGTGTTAGCTAAATCTGAATTTATCCTATCAATAATTAATTCATAACCAATATTTCCATCATAACCATATGGAATTTCATGAAGACAATAATATCTAATTGCATCTGTTCCAAATAGGTTAGCTAAATCATCAGCATATAAAACATTACCTTTTGATTTACTCATTTTATCACTATCTGATGATAATATCCAAGGATGACCAAAAATATGTTTTGGCATTGGTAAGTCTAAGGCTTTCAATATTACTGGCCAGTATATTGTATGAAATCTTAAAATGTCTTTACCAATTATATGAACATCGGCTGGCCAATATTTTTTAAATTCGTCTGATGGGTTATCTGTATCATAACCTAGGAATGTTATATAGTTTGTTAAAGCATCTAACCAAACGTAGATAACGTGTTTTTCATCAAATGGTACTTTAACCCCCCAGTCAAATGATGTTCTTGAAATACATAAATCTTCAACACCAGGTTTTATAAAGTTATTCATTATTTCATTTTTTCTACTTTCTGGGATTATGAAATCTGGATGAGTTTCAATATATTCTTCTAACCATTTATTATATTTACTTAGTTTTAAAAAGTAAGCTTCTTCGCTTGTTTTATGAACTTCTCTTCCACAGTCTGGACATTTACCATCTACTAATTCTTTTTCGGTAAAAAATGATTCACAAGGCGTACAATATAAGCCTTCATATTTTCCTTTATAAATATCGCCATTATCATATAGTTTTTTAAATATTTTGGCAACTATTTCTTTATGATGAGGGTTAGTTGTTCTAACAAATTTATCATAGCTGATATTCATAATATCATCTACTTTTCTAACTTCAAGAGCAATTTCGTCGACATATTCTTGTTCAGTTTTACCTGCTTCTTTAGCTTTATTTTGAACTTTTTCTCCATGTTCATCGGTTCCAGTTGTAAATATTACATCATATCCCATTAATCTTTTATATCTCGCAATTGCATCAGTTAATATTCCTTCATAGGTATTTCCTATATGGGGTTTAGATGTCGCATAAAATATAGATGTTGTTATATAAAATTTTGGTTTCATTTGTTTACCTCCTTAAAATTTTTAAATAATATTTTAGTTAATGTTTTAGTAAAATCTTTTGGCAAAGGACTACCAGATGCATCTTTGTGGCCACCACCACCATATTTGTTTGAAAAAACTGTTAGGTCGACTTTACCATGACCACGATAACTGATTTTTTTGGAAACATTTATAACTACCGAAAAATCTAATTCTGGATGATTATCTATTAGATAATTTCCAAGTTGTGAACGATAATTTTCAGCATACACGACAGCTACTTTATAACCATCTAAAGTTCCTATTATCATTTCTTTTTCTTTTTCTTCTAAATATCTTTTTATTTCATCTTCTTTAATTTTTATAAGCATCTGTTCTTGCGGTCCATAAGTAAATGTTTCGTGATTTTTTATATAATTTGTAAAATATTCGATATAATTTTCCACACCAAATAATTCAAATAAAGTTCTGATGTTTTCGGCATTTTTCCTATCTTCTTCAGATTTAAAGTCATATGTATCTATTAATCTAACATATTCTACCAATGTTCTAGTACTTTCTTTCTTTAATAAATCATTTGGATAATTTTGTATTAAGTAATTATAAAATAGGGAAGTTGCACTTTCTTTTCTATCTTTGCTTTCAGAAATAACGGTTATAAAATCATATTTGTTTAAGTGAAGAGTGCTGGCATGGTGGTCTAATATTATTATTTTGTTTTTAAAAGTTTCATTTTGATTAATTATTTCAGCCATTTCATCTGAAACATTTAAATCTAATATGTATATTCTATTATATTTTTCAATGTTTTCTTTTACTGTTTCATCCACTTCTTTTACTTCGATTAATTTTTTATCAAAGTTTTTAAAAGTTAAATTGGCTAAAATAATAGGTGTTACTCCATCATTATCTCCAATATGAGAAATTATTAATAATTTATTTTCCATAATATCCCCCTAACTTGTACTTCCTATGCCACCAGTTCGGGCACTTTTTATTTCTTTTTCATTATCTACGGTTAAATATTTAATAAATATTCCTTGCACAAATCTATCATTTGCTTTCAGGGTTATAGTTTCTTTTCCTTCATTTTGAATAGCTATAAAGATATGCCCTTCATTATTTTCATTATTGTAGTAATCACTATCAATTATTCCAGTTTGGTTACACAATCTTAAATTATATTTAAAACCTAGGCTACTTCTAATATAAATCATTAATACTTCATCACTATTCATTTTTGCTTTAATTGCTGTTGGTATTTTTTTTATTTCATTTGGTTTTAAGGTAGTATCTTTTAAAATATGAAAGTCATATCCTGCACTTTGCTCAGTTGCTCTTTCAGGCAAGGTTATTTCATTATATTCTTTTTCGGTTAATTTTGTATCTTTTATAAATTGTTCTAATGATATTTTTTCAAAATTTCGCATATTTCCCTCCTTTGTATAAAAAAACATCCTTAGGATAAGGACGTTTATGAGCGTGGTACCACCTTAATTTGTAAGATTTTCTTACCTTTAAACATATAACGGTGTTTGCCGCTTTAACCTACATATCGATTAGAGTGCTCCAGAGCCATTCCAAGTAGTTACCTTGTTTATTTCCACCATACATAAACTCTCTATAAAGTTACCTACTTTTCTTTCCTTCAGTGCATTTAATGGTTT
Organism: uncultured Bacilli bacterium; assembly: GCA_944329375.1. Taxonomy (GTDB): domain Bacteria; phylum Bacillota_I; class Bacilli_A; order RF39; family UBA660; genus Coprosoma. Next base: position 3,372 of record CALVIB010000009.1, read on the forward strand.
AATTATAGCATGTTTCTATTTATGATTCAATATGTTTGGCTAAAACTTTTGATAGGAGATTTATCATATCTATATTATTGGTGGTTAGTTCTTTGTCACTTATAACAATTATCGCACCTTTTTCATCACCGCCAGCAATTATTGGGCTGATAATTATATTGCTATTTTCTGTTTTATCTTTTGTGATATTTATTTTTTTATTTTTTAAAATTACATTTTTTCTTTCATTCATATATTTTAGTATTGTTTCACTTATTTCTTCATTTATATATTTCTTTTTTAATGGTCCTGATATGCTTATAAATTTATCGGTATCGGAAAGCAAAACATTTTCTTTTAAATATGTGTTTAATGTTTCAGTTATTGTATCGCTTAATTCGGTTAAATTACTTAATTCAGAGTATTTTTTTAAAATGATTTGGTCATCATTCATAAATATTTCTAGATTTTCTCCATTTTTTATATGAAGTGTTTTTCTAATTTCTTTTGGAACAACGATTCTTCCAAGTTCATCTATTCTTCTTACTATGCCAGCTAATTTCATTTTTTCCCTTCTTTCTTAATTTTAGTATGAACTTAAATATTTAATTTATACTTTAAATATAAAGAAAAAAATGATATAATTGTCCTTATGAAGGAGGAGATTTGCTTGAGTAAAGTTTTAATTTTTGGCCATCAAAAACCAGATACTGATAGTGTTACTGCTGCTTTGGTTTTATCTTATTTAAAAAATCAATTAGGTATGGACACAGAACCTAGAGTTTTAGGCGAATTAAATAAGGAAACTGAGTTTGTTTTAGATTATTTTAATTTTGATAGACCGAAGTTTTTAAATGATGTAAGATTACAAGTTAAAGATGTCGATTATACTAAAGATTGTTTCTTAAATGAAAATGATTCTATTTACAAGGGTTATAAATACATGAATGAAACAAGTATCGGAACTATTCCTGTGGTTGATAGTGAAGGTAAATATAAAGGTGCGGTTTCAATGAAGGATGTCGCAAGTAATTTGATTAATAATGATTTAAGAAAGATTGATACTTCTTATGATAATTTACTTGAGGCTTTAAATGGTAAAGAAATTTTAAGATTTGATAAGGAGATTAAAGGTACTATTATTTCACCAAGTTATAGAAGTACTACTTTTAAAGAAAATATTAAAATTGATAGGGATAGTGTTTTAATTACTGGTGATAGACATGCAATTATTGAATATGCGGTTGAAAATAGTGCTTCTATTATCATTTTAACTAATGGGGTTAAGATGAAGAAGGAACATTTGGAGATTGCTAAAAAAAATCATGTAGATGTTATCAGTACTAAACACGATGGTTTAACTACAGCTAATTTAGTTGTTTTGAGTAATTATGTTAAAACTAAGATGAAAACTAAAGATATTATTTATATTAATGAAAATGATGCTTTAGGAGAGGTTTTAGATTTAGCTAATAAGAAAAAATTTAGTAACTATCCAGTTGTTGATAATGATGGCAAATGTTTAGGTGTGTTTAGAATTAGTATGGCTTATAGTCGTCATCCTAAACAAGTTATTCTAGTTGACCATAATGAAAAAGAGCAAAGTGTTATTGGACTTGATGAAGCTGAGATTATTGAAATTGTCGACCATCATAAGATAGGTAATATTGGTACTAATATGCCAATTAACTTTAGAAATATGCCTTTGGGCTGTACTGAAACTATTTTATATTTGATGTTTAAAGAACATAATATTAAAATTCCTAAGAAATATGCGGGTTTAATGATGTCTGGCATTATTTCTGATACTTTACTTTTAACTTCACCTACAACTACGGATGTTGATAGAGATGCTTTAGAAGATTTAAGTAAGATTGCTGGTATAAATTATAGAGAATATGGTATGGAAATGTTTAAAGCTGGCTCTTCTATGGAAGGTATGACTATTTCTGAAATTATTCATGGAGATTTTAAAAACTTTATGGTGGATAATCAAAAAGTCGGAATTGGTCAAGTTTCAACTATGAGTACTGATGAAATTTTAAGTAAACAAGATGAGTTTATTAATGAATTAAATGAAGAAGCTTCAGAAGGTTATACAGCTATTGCTTTATTTGTTACTGATATTTTGAAAAATGGCTCTTATATATTCTTTAATGATAAAGCTAAAGAAATATTCTCTAATTCATTTGGAGTAGAGGATATTAATCAAGGACATTTCTTCGAGGGATTGGTTTCACGTAAAAAACAAATTGTTCCTAAACTTATGAATTATATGGATAATTAAAGTGGTTGTTTAATCACTTTTTTATTACGAATTTATGGTAATAATGTCAATAATTTGGAATGAGGATATTTTACTAATATAATAGAGAAGGAACAAGTTGTTTGCTCTCAAAGCAATAACAATATAAATTACTATTTTTGTGTTTACACAAAAATAGTATCTGCTGGTATGACTTCTTTGATTTTGATAATAATAAAATGAACTTCAAATACCTTTTATGAAATTAAAAGACTTCTTTAAGAGAATTATTATTGTTAAAAACAATATTAAAAGATGGAGAGATGATAAAGAAATTATTATGGGGATTACTGATTTTCTTTTAGATGAGGATAGTTTAAATTATTAATTATAATTAAAAATATATAACTTTTGATTATTACTGAATTTTCTAGAATAACTGGAAAGAATGTTTCTAGTCTATATAATAAGTAAGGTTTTAAATATTTTATAGATAAAATAAGGCAATTTAAAAGACTCACTTAATTGTGAATCTTTTTTTGTTTTCTGCGTTTTTTAAGTATAGATTTGTTACTGCGTATGCTAAAGCGGTTCCACTAATGATATATAAACCTGTTTTTATTGGCTCGTCAGCTATTTGAGAGAGTAATAAAGCAGTAGGGGATGTGATTATAGCTGTTTTTATATCGTTAGTAAATAATTTAAATTTTTTTCCATACTTTTTATATTCTTGGCCGATGTTATTTGTTAAATTAATATTTACTTCTTTTGAATATTTTGTTTTAATGGGTATCCCCTCTCTTTCCTTTTTGACTATATATTAGCAATTTTCTTACTTTATGTCAAATTTTTTTGTATTATTTTCAAATGTTTTTTCTTTTAAATATGTATTTGGAATAAAATGGATGTTTTTAGGATTAGCTATTAATGCTTCTTCACACATCTTTTCGGTTTTAAATTTATCTGGAATATATTTAAAATTACTTTTAGGATTAGCATAGAATGCTATTTCACACATTTCTTTAGTTTTTATTTCATCTGGAATATATTTTAAAGCTGTTTGGGGTTTTAAGGTTATGGTTAATAGACAAAGTTCTAAGGTGCGGTAATGAATGGGAATTTCTGAAATATGACTTGGAGCATTTATGTTCATTAATTCTTCTTCATAATTCATTTTTAATCTTTGAATAACAAAGTTAAATAATTTCCAAAAGTTTTCATCTTTATAATCAATATATTCTTCTGGCATTTTATACCATAATGTTGGTTTATTATATACTTCTTGGTAGTATTTTAGTTTCTCATTTTTCATTTAAATCATCCTTAATTGATTTTTTTAATATTTTTAAAAAGTCTAATAGATAATATACAAAATGTTTATCTAATTTTATGGTATCTAAGGTTATGACTAATTTACCCATTTTAATACTAAATCTGAACATTCTAGATAGGTTAGATGTTTCAAAAAATAAGTTTTCTCCATCTATTTTATCAGTTAATTCTTTTTCTAAGGTTATTTCCACAGAATTTTTAGTTTGTCTGATATTTTGAATATTTAATTCTTTAGCTTCTTTTTCAAATAGTTCTTCATGCATATAGATTATTAAATCTTCTGATAAATTACCAAATCTATCTTCTAATTCTTGTTTTATTTCATTTAATGATTTATATGAATCAATACTACAAATTTTCTTATGAATTTCAATTTTTAAATCTTCATCACTGACAAAGTTATCATTGATTGATGTAGCGACGTCGATTAGTGGTGGAGTATCTTTAATTTCTTCTTCTATCTTTTTACCTTTTAATTTATTTATTTCTTCATTAAGCATTTGAAGGAATAATTCTATACCTATACTATCGATGAAACCAGCTTGCTCAGAACCTAAGATATCGCCTGCACCTCTAATTGATAAATCACGCATGGCAATGGCAAATCCACTACCTAATTCGGTAAAGTCTTTAATTACTTTTAATCTTTTGGTAGCCACTTCGGTTAATATTTTATTTGGGGCATACATTAAGTAACAGTAGGCAATTTTATTACTTCTTCCAATTCGTCCTCTTATTTGATATAGCTGTGATAATCCAAATCTATCGGCATCTATAATTATTAGGGTATTAGCTGATTCAATATCGATTCCTGTTTCTATAATGGTTGTGCATAATAGAACATCATATTTTTTATTTGTAAAATCTATCATGACATTTTCTAATTCGGTTTTATTCATTTGACCATGGGCTATACCTATTTTAGCTTCTGGCACTAATGATTCTAATTCTATTTTTTTACTTTCAATGTTTTCAACTCTATTATATAATACAAATACTTGACCATTACGAGCTAATTCTTTATAAATGGCATCTTTGATTATTTGTTTATTTTCGGCTAAGACGTATGTCTGAATAGGGTAGCGGTCTACTGGGGGAGTTTCAATTAATGATAGGCTTCTTATACCTGCTATTGACATTTGTAAGGTTCTTGGGATTGGTGTGGCAGATAATGTTAAAACATCAACGTTATTTTTATACTTTCTAATTTTTTCTTTATGTTTGACACCAAATCTTTGTTCTTCATCTATTACTAGTAAACCTAAGTCTTTAAATTTTACATCATCACTTAAAATTCTATGGGTACCAATTAATAAATCTATTTGACCTTTTTCTAATTTTTCTAAGGTTTCTTTGGTTTCTTTTGGAGAGACAAATCTATTTAATAAGGCAATATCAACAGGAAATGTTTTGAATCTTTCTATGGCATTTTGAAAGTGCTGGGAAGAAAGAATGGTAGTTGGACATAAGATTGCGGCTTGTTTACCAGACATAATGGCCTTAAATATAGCTCTAAAGGCAACTTCGGTTTTACCATATCCAACATCACCGCATAATAATCTATCCATTGGTTTATCGGATTCCATGTCTTTTTTTATTTCTTCTGTTACTCTTAATTGGTCTAATGTTTCTTCGTATTCAAATTCTTTTTCAAATTCTATTTGTTCTTCAGTGTCTTTAGCAAAGGCATAACCTTTTTTAGATTCTCTAATGGCATACATTTTTAATAAATCTTCGGCAATGTCTTCAGCATGTTTCCTAGCTTTAGCTTTAGTTTTTTGCCATTCATGACTACCTAATTTATTTAATTTAGGTATAACGCCATCTTTTGAAGAATATTTTGTTATTAAATCTAGTTTTTCTACTGGAATATAAAGTTTATCATTATCTCTATATGTAATGGTTAGATAGTCTTTTTTTAATCCGTTTTTTATTATTGTTTTTAAGCCATCATATCTACCTATACCATGGATACCGTGAACGACATAATCACCAATTTCTAGTTTGGTTATATCTTTTATTCTAGTACCATATTTGAATTTTGTTTTGTATGTACTTTCTTCTTTTTTATTAAATAATTCTTTTTCAGTGATTACTATATAATCATCAGTGATGAATCCACCGTTGATTTTTTTGACAATTATATTTATTTTTCCTTTGAATAATTCTTTTTCATTTGTATATGTGATATTTGGATTTTCTAAATATTCAATTAATTTATTTATTTGGTATCTATTATCTAAGCAAATTATGACATTTTTTCCTGTTTTTAAATAGATGTTTAATCTTTCATTTATTTGATTTTTATCTTTTGGAAAGGCTTCTATATCAACTTTTTTATATATTTTTAAGTCTTTTGTTTTTTGATTATTAAATTCTTCAAAGATGATTGGACTTTTAGCTTTTACTTCATCTAATTCAAACATGTATTTTGTGTTTGCAGGCAGGTCAATACTTATATTATAATTAGTTATTTCTTCTAATAATAGGTTGTAATTTACTGTAAGGGCATGGTAGTTATTATAAATGGTTATAGGGTTATTTAAGTAACCTTTGATATTAGTAACACCTTTTTCATGCTGCATTTCGTTATGTTTAACATCAAATTTATATTTTTCAAGTAGGGTTTCAGTATTTGGAAAGATATCTACTTCGTTTATTTTAGATATGGTAAGCTGATTTTCTACGTTGAATGTTCTTATTGAATCTATTTCGTCGCCCCAAAATTCTATTCTTACTGGGTTATCGCTATTGATGGGAAATATATCTATAACATATCCACGAGTAGCTATTTCACCAGTCATGTTAACGGTTGTTTCTTTTCTATAACCTAAATCAAATAGTTTTTCTACTAGTTTATTTATGTCGATGGTATTACCTACTTTTAATTTTATTTGACTTTGAATAAATTTTTGTTTTGATGGAAGATATCTTAAATAGCCCATTAAATTAGTAATTACTATGGCTTTTTCTTCTTTAATTATGGAGTTCATAGTTTCTAGTCTTGTTATTTTAAATTCTGGAGAAATGGCAATAGCAACACTGGTTATGAAATCATCCATGGGAAAAAACCATACTTTGTCAGTATAGTGGGTAAGTGAGTTATAAATTAATCCTGCTTCATGAAGATTTGAAGTTACAAGGATAATTGAGTTATTTTCTTTTTTAAATTTTTGATAAATGTAGATGCTTTTTAGTTCATTATTTAAACCGATTAATTCTTTGCTTTCTACTTTATCAAATATTTTATCTAGGAAGGTCATTGTATCACTTCCTTACTATTATATTTATTCATTAGGTTATCAAAGGACATTTCTAGATAATCTATTATTATGTCTTTTGATTTAGCAGTTACTTTTTCTAAAATGTCTAATTCTTCTTTAGGCATTTTTCCAATAACATAATCTATTTTATCATGGTTTTTATTGCTTGAAATACCTAGTTTAATTCTTTTATATTCGTTTGAATGAAGGTGCAATTCAATGTTTTTTAAACCATTATGACCACCTGATGAACCTTTATATTTTAATTTTATTTTGCCTAACGGTGTGTCTAAATCATCACATATTATTAAAATATCTTCTAGGTTTATTTTGTAAAAATCTTTGAATTTTATTACAACTTCGCCAGATAAATTCATATATTTTTGAGGTTTTAATAAAATTATTTTTTCTCCTTTATAGTTAAACTCAGTATATAGGCCATTAAATTTTTCTTTAAATTCTAGGTTTTGACTTCTAGCAAATTTATCTATAAATTTAAAACCTGCATTATGTCTTGTATTTTCATACTCTTTTCCTGGGTTTCCGAGTCCTACAATTAATTTCATAGATTTCACCTTCTTCGTGCATCAACATTATATCATATTTTAATTTTTTTAGTCATTTTTTTTATTTTTGAATAAACTATTTTAGAAAAGGGGAGAGAATATGAATGAAAAATTCGGCTGTGAAGGCTGCAATTTAAATGATAATTATGGGCTTTTATATGTGAATGAATGTAATGATGGGATACTTGGAAAGGAATATAAAATTAAGGCAGCTCCACAATATCAAACAGTTCAGCCTGGTATGGAATATTTAATGGATCCTAAACCTATTTTTGATAATTCAAATTATAAAGGTAGTGGTAAATTAAAAGATAAAGTAGCGATTGTTACTGGTGGAGATTCTGGTATTGGTAGGGCTGTTTCTGTTTACTATGCGAAAGAAGGGGCAGTTGTTATTATTGTTTATTATAATGAACATGAAGATGCGGAATACACTAAGAGATATATTGAAAGTTTTGGGGGCAAATGTTTTTTAATTTCTGGAGACTTAAAAAGTCCTGAATTTTGTAAGATGGTAATTAAAAATACTGTGGAAAAGTTTGGAAAGGTGGATATTTTAGTTAATAATGCTGGGGTACAATTTCAACAAAAAAAATTAGAGGATATCTCTAATGAACAATTTGATTATACAATGAAAACAAATATTTATTCAATGTTTTATTTGACTAAAGAAGCTTTACCTTATATGCAAAATGGTTCTATTATTAATACAACTTCGGTTACTACTTTTTATGGAGAGCCTGAATTAATTGATTATGTTACTAGTAAAGGAGCCATAGTTGGATTTACTAGGGCTTTAGCTACTAATTTAGCTACTAAAGGAATTAGAGTTAATGCGGTGGCACCTGGCTATTTTTGGACTGCACTTCAACCTAGTTGCTGGAGTCCAAATAAAATTCCAACACTTGGTGCAGACAGTGATATGCGAAGATGTGCGAATCCTTATGAAATTGCTTCTATTTATGTTTATTTAGCTAGTGATGATGCTTCTTATACAACAGGTCAAGTATTCCATATTAATGGTGGACAGTATAAAGGTTAGACTTTATACTTTTTTAAGTAATGATTTATAAAAAAATAAGGTTTTAACCTTATAAATCATGATACTCATTATATATTTTGCTTTTTGGAACGTTTCTTTCTTTAGCTACTTTTTTTATAGCTTCATTTGGAGTTAATCCATCTTCTATGTATAAACTAACATGTTTTTTTATAGATAAATTATTAAATGTTTCTTTTTCTTGGTTTCCTTCTACTACAATTACGATTTCTCCTTTAATGTTTTCCACAGTTTTAAGTAAGTTTTCCACAGTTTCACGGATAACTTCTTCATATTTTTTACTTATTTCTCTAACAATAGCTATTTTTCTATTTCCTAAGATTTCATAAATATTATTTAATGTTTTTGTTAATCTATGAGGAGCTTCATAAAAAATAATAGGGTAGGGATTAGATTTTAAATTTTCTAATTCTTTTTTTCTTTTACTTTCTTTACTATTTAAAAATCCATAAAAAGTAAATGGTCCACCACTTAAACCTGACATTACAACTGCAGGTATTAGGGCTGTTGGACCTGGTAAACATACAACATTATAGCCATTTTCAATAGCGTTTTTAACTAAAATATAACCTGGATCACTTATAACAGGAGTACCTCTATCACTTACTATAGCAATATTTTTTCTTTGTTTTAAATAATCTATTTCTTTTTCTTCATTTTGACTTTCATTATATAAATGACTTGATATTAATCTATTTTTTATTTCAAAATGATTTAATAATTGTTTAGTTGTTCTTGTATCTTCAGCAAATATTATATCTACTTCTTTTAAAATGTTTAAGGCTCTTATAGTTATATCTTCTAGATTACCAATTGGAGTTGGAACTATATATAAAGTAGGGGAGCCATCATAACTTTTTTGTATCATTTTTTATCATCTCACTTAAAATATTTTTGGATTTCTTCGGTATAACTACCATCTTTATTATGACTATATAAAGGTGGGAGTATTTTTAATCCTTTTTTTCCATTTTTTTTACCTTCAATTAATAAAATATTGGCATCTTTGTTTTTACCTGGATAAACTAATCTAATTTTTTTTGGTTCAATATTATATTTTCTCATTGTAATTAAAATATCTATTAATCTTTCTGGTCTATGAACTAAACCTAAAGTTCCACCATTTTTCAAAAGTTTTCTAGCAATTTTTAAGATATCTTCTAAATTTAGTGTTACTTCATGTCTAGCAATAGTTTTATAGTCGTTTTTATTAAATTTTGATTTTTTTTTAACTTCAAAATATGGTGGATTACAAGTTATTATGTCATAAAATTCTGGAGTGGCATTTTTATAATATTCTTTAATATCTTCATTAATTATTGTTATTCTATTTTCTAAATTGTTTAATTTTACTGATTCTTTGGCCATTTCGCTTACTTCTTTTTGAATTTCTAGACCTATAATATTAGCTGTTGTTTTTTGAGATATAATTAAAGGGATAGGGGCATTACCTGTACCAATATCTAAAATATTTTTTGTGCTTTCATTTATGGTAATAAAATTTGGAAGTAATACTGAATCTAAGGAAAAGTTAAACATTTCATTATCCTGAATTATTTTTAAATTTTCATAGCCCAATAAATAGTTAATTACTCTCATTTTTATCAACTTCTATTATGCCATGTTCTGGAACATTTACCTTATATTTTTGATTTAATATATCTAAGCTAGTTATAGTTCCCTCTCCATACTCCGTATTAATTTTGTCGCCTATTTTTTTCATGTCTTTTTTATAACACTCGTATGTATCTTCTTCATATTTTAAGCAACACATTAGTCTTCCACACACACCGTTAATTTTGCTGGGGTTTAAAGCTATATTTTGATTTTTAGCCATGTTTATAGAAACGGCATTTAAATCTTGTAAAAATCTAGCACAACATAGTTTTTGGCCACACGGACCATATCCTCCAACTTCTTTAGCTTTATCACGAATACCTATTTGTCTTAATTCGATTCTAACTTTATAGATTGATGCAAGTTCACGTGCTAGTTCTCTAAAGTCAATTCTTGTATCGGATAAGAATCTAAAAATTAACTTATCTCTATCAAATGTATAACTAGCATCTATGATATGCATATTCATATTATTTCTTTCAACTATTTTACGGCATACTCTTAAAGCTTCGGCTGAGTCTTTAAGGTTTTTTTTATGTTTTGTGAAATCATTTTTATTGGCAATTCTAATTATTTTTTTTAAATCTTTTTTAGGAGAATTTATTGCAATTTTTGGATTTATAACAGTTCCAAATTGAAGTCCGTGCTCGGTCTCAACAATTACTGTGATGTTTGGTTTTAAATTAAATTTTCCTGGATCAAAATAATAGACTTGTCCATAGGGTTTAAAATTAACACCGACAACTATCACTTTATCACTCCTTCCAATGTTATAAGTAATTTATCCATTAACAAATTTAGATTTATATTATATTTTATTAGTTCTTTTAATTCAACTATTTTATTTAATTTATAGCATATTTCATCTTGTGTGTTATTTTCGGCAATCGTTTTTATGTTATCATTTATTTCAAATATTTCTAATGGTTTATTTAGTTTATAATTTAATATATCTTTATAATAATTAATCATTATGTCATAAGCCATTTCTGTTTCTTCTTTAGTTGTTATGTAATTATTCCATGTTTTTCCTACATAAAGTAGGGTATTCATATGATTTTTTTCATAGTAATTTATGAAATCTATTACTTTAGTTATTTTTTCATCTAATGTGGTTTCATCTATTTTATTTGAATTGATTTGTTTTTTTAACTTTTCTAAATAATTTTGGGTGTCATCTATATTAGATGATTTTAATCTTAATATCTGGCATCTAGATCTTATGGTTGTTAAAACGCTATAGATATTATCTGTTATCAAAATGGCAACTAGGTTATTATCTGGTTCTTCTAAAAATTTTAATATGGAATTAGCAGCAGATTTATTTAATCTATCAGCATGATTTATTATATAAATTCTTTTATTTCCAATTATGGCTTTAGTATTAAATTCTTTCTGAAGGTTTTGTAATTGTTCTTTTTTTATCCAAAGGCCATCTGGTTCAATTATTTCTATTTCTGGAAAGTTGCCAGAGTCTATAACTTCACATTGATGGCAATTACCACAGTTTTCTTTGGTTAGATTTTTTTTAGGGCATAAAAGTGATTTTACAAATGACATAACAAAACTAAAAGTATCATAAAAACCGCCTGTTTCTATTAAATAGGCGTGAGAACATTTGTCATTTATTATGGCATTTTTTAATATTTGATATACAATAGGCTGAGAATTTTTATAACCATCTAACATCTTTTATCCTCCTAATATACTACAAGTCTTATTACAATTAAAAAAATAAATGCTGGTATACTAAAGATAGTAATTAATAATATGGTAATTATGTTTATTGGAATTATGGCTGAGGCTGGAACTATGACGTTATAACCATATAACATGAAGAAACTCATGATAAGTTTTTTAAAAGTTTTAAATAATTTATTAAGCATAAAACACCTCAATAAATTATATAGTTTTTAGTTTAATTTTATGAGATAGTTGTACGGTCCATAATAGCCATTTCTAAAGTTAATGGGTCGATGTAATCAATATCTGCTCCCATAGGAATTCCATGAGCTATTTTTGTTATTTTTACATCGGTATTTTCTAGCATTTTTCTAATGTATAATGCGGTTGTTTCACCTTCAACACTTGGTTTTATGGCTAAAATGACTTCTTTGATATTTTCTTCTTTTATTCTTTTAATTAATTTATCAATATGAATATCTTCTGGATTTATACCTTCTAATGGGGAAATTAAACCACCTAAAACATGATATACTCCTTTATAAGAGCCTATTTTTTCAAATAGGATTACATTTTTGCATTCTTCAACTACACATAGTGTTTTGGCATCGCGAGTTTGGTCTTGGCAAATTTGGCATAAATCGTCTTCAGTAAGACTTCCACATCTAGAGCAAGTTTTTATTTTTGTTTTACTATCTTTTAATGATTTACTGAATAAATCTATTATATCGTTATCCATATTTAAAGAGGCGAGTGCTAACCTTTCAGCTGTTTTTTCGCCTATTCCTGGAAATTTTTTAAAACATTCTATTAGATTTAAAATTGTTTTTGGATAATTCATTAGAATAAACCTGGCATTCCTTTAGTATATTTGCCCATTTTTTGTTCAGTTTCATTATCTATTTGATTATTGGCATCATTGATTGCTACTAATATCATGTCTTGTAACATTTCGATGTCATCTTTTTCTAGATTATCAGCATCTATTTTTACTTCTATTACTTCTTTTGTACCTTTTACTTTTACTGTAACAAAAGAAGATTTTCCTTCAAATATTTTTTCATCAATTTGTTTCTTTTCTTTTAACATGTCGTTTTGTAATTTTTGAGCTTGTTTCATCATTGCTTGAATATTCATTTTCTTTCCTTCTTTCTTTTTTTAATTATATTCAATTATATCTTCAAACATTGTCTGAATATTATCTTTACTTTCTTCTTCTTTGAAGATATCTTCTAAGTTAAAATGTTCTTCTTTATAAATAAATGGTCTTAGTTTATTATTAAATTCTTTTTTGATTGTTTCCCATTCATCTAAATAAGTTGCAATTAAATTATATTTTTTATTTAGAATTTTGGCAATAGTTTCTTCTAAATCTAATAAATTTTCATTAAATAAATCAGCTAATCTTTTTGTTTTATAGACAAATATTAAGTTTTCTTCACTAGCTGCTTTTAAAATTCCATCTAACAGCATTGAGGCACTATTACTATAATCTGGGTCTAGCAATAAATCATTTAGTAATTCTAAGGATGGTTTTATGTTTCTCACTTCTTTTTTAGAAAAATGGGCGAGGGTATTATCTATTCTTATTTTTTTGATATTTTCAATAGTGGATATTATTTTTTTATTTACTTTTTTCACAATTTGGTTTTGATTTTTTTGTTCTTGAATACTAGAAAATTCATTGAATGTGTTTTTTTGTTCGTTTTTTGTTTGTATTTTTATATTTTTTTCCACATTTTTTTCAGTTTTTTCCACATTTTGAACTATTTTTGAAGGATTTTTAACATTTTCTGTTGAATTTGGTTTTATATATTGGATTTTTTGCTCGTTTTCCACTATATTTTTTGATTTTTCAGAAATTATTTTAATTATAGAAAGTTCAAACAAAAGTTTACTATTATTATTGTTTTTCATTTCAAATGAGTACTTATTTAGAATTTCAATTATATTAAACAACTCTTTTACACTAATTTTATTAGAAATTTCTTCATAATTTTGAATATTTTGAGTTCTTTCTTTAAAATATTTTGGTGCTTCTTTAAATAATATAATATTTCTAGTGAAATTAATAAATTCTTCTAATAGTTTTACAAAATTTTTTCCTTTTTCGTTATATTTATCTATTTTTTCTAGTATTTCATCTAATTGGTTTTCAATTATGTTTTCTAATAGTTCTTTTAAATTTTTTTCTGTTAAGGTTCCATTAATTTCATGTATATCTTCGATTGTAATTTTTCCTTCAGTATAGGCTCTTGCTTGGTCTAACATACCAACTGAATCACGCATTCCACCATCGGCTAGGGTAGCTATTTCATTTAAAGCATTAATATCTATATCTATTTTTTCTTTTTCAGCAATTTGTGTTAAGTTTTTAACTATTGCTTCATTACTTATTTTTTTAAAATCTAAGCGTTGACACCTTGAAAGAATTGTTTCTAGTACTTTATGGGGGTCTGTAGTTGCCAGTATGAATATTACATGAGCTGGTGGTTCTTCTAATGTTTTTAATAGAGCATTAAAAGCACCTTGAGTAAGCATATGAACTTCATCTATTATATATACTTTGTATTTACCATAAGCAGGTAATAAGTTAACTTTATTTCTAAGTTCTCTTATTTCATCTACACCATTGTTACTAGCGGCATCTATTTCTATGATATCACTATTATTTTCAATTGTACAACTTACACATTTTCCACAAGGCTTACAATCTACTGGATTTTCACAATTTATTATTTTTGCAAATATTTTGGCAATGCTTGTTTTTCCTGTTCCTCTTGGTCCAGCAAATAAATAGGCATGATTAATTTGATTATTTTGGATGGAGTTTTTTATTATTTTTACGATAACATCTTGACCATATACATCATCTAATGTTTTAGGTCTATATTTTCTATATAATGCTTGATACATTTTACCACCTCTATCAGTTATAATTATATCACACTTATCCACAATAAAAGAAAATAAGTTTTGTGTTTTTTTATATATAATTTCTTATTTTCTTTTGTTTTTGAAAAAGTTTTTTAATAATTGTTTATAGTTTTCCACATCCTCCATCTTGATTTGCATTGGGTCTGGTAAATTATGATGTTTTTCTTGTTTAGCTGTGTATATTATACACTTTATTCTTGCTTGCTTTATGGCTTCCATACACATATTGCATGGTTCTAATGTTGTGTATAAAGTACATTCGTTAAGATGCCATGTTTTTTTCTTTTTACAGGCTTTTTCTATTGCATTTATTTCAGCATGTTTAGTTATTTGATGTGTTTTTTCTCTTGTGTTATGTCCTTTTGATATTATTTTATTATTTTCAACAATTACAGCACCAATAGGAACATCATTTGTTTTTAAACTTTTTTTTGCTTCTTTTATAGCTATTTCCATATATTTATTCATAGATAACCTCCAACAAAAAAGGTACACACACTTAGAGGTCCTTAAGGCTGCTATCTTCCGATTCTGACCTGATTCAGACATAAGTGTTGTACCAAATATATATTACAATATTTATTGTAATTTATCAACGATTATTTTAGTTTTCCACAATAATTTTTATTTTTAATGTTTCACGTGAAACATTAAAGCGACGAAAAAAATATTTTTGTTTTCAAAATAAAATATATTTAAAAAGGCTTACATTATTTTAATAATATTCTTATTATAAATAATTTGTAAGAGTTTCATGTTTTTGTTTAATATTTTGAATATTAATTTTTTTAATATAGAAAAATGTGCATAAGAATTTAGTTATCTAATTTCATTATGGTTTTAACAATGTTTCACGTGAAACATTGTTAAATATTAAAAAATATTATTTTAAATATTACCACTTTTATTAATATAATTATATTTTTTGTTTCAATTTTATAATATTTAGAATAGTGATAAAAATATTATTTATATAACTGACAATTATTATATATTATCTATTAATAAATAATATATATTACGAATATTTTGTTTTAATGTTTCACGTGAAACATTGTTAAATATTAAAAAATTATTATTTTAAATAATACCATTTTTATTAATATAATTTATATTTTTTTGTTTCAATTTTATAATATTTAGGATATTGATAAAGATATTATTTATATAACTGACAATTATTATATATTATCTATTAACAAATAATATATATCACAAATATTTTTGTTTTAATGTTTCACGTGAAACATTAAAACTGTGGAAAACACTTTTTGTTTTTAAAATATGTTATATTTAAAAGAGCTTACATTATTTTAATAATGATTTTATTATAAATTAATTTGTAAGAATTTTTTGTTTTATTTAATATTTTGAATATTAAATTTTAATTTTTTATTAGTATAGAAAAGGACTATAAGAATTTAGTTATCTAATTTCATTATAGTCCTAACAATGTTTCACGTGAAACATTAACTAATTTTCTAAATTTTCTTCAGAAACTTCTTTATCTAGCAATGCAATACTACTTACTGTTTGATTATCTTTTAAGTGAATTAGTCTTACTCCTTGAGCAACTCTACCAGTTGTAGATATTTGTTCAACAGATAATCTTATGATAATCCCACTATTAGTTATTATCATAAGGTCTTCATCACCTTTAACTATTTTAAATGAGACAATATTTCCATTTTTTTCGGTAATATTTAAAGCTTTTACACCTTTACTTCCTCGGTGTGTCATTCGATATTCGGTTATGTTTGTACGTTTTCCATATCCTTTTTCTGTTACAACTAAAATTTGTTCATCAGGATTGGCTATTTCACAACCAACACATTTACCATCATCTAAATCTATTCCTTTAACACCTGAAGCTGTTCTACCCATTATTCTAATTTCCTGTTCATTGAATCTAATCATACGTCCATTTGAAGCGGCAATTACTATTTCGTTTTCCCCAGTTGTCTTTTTAACTGAAATTAATTGGTCATTTTCTTTTAATGAAATAGCTATTTTTCCACTTTTTCTAATGTTTTCAAATTCAGATAGGGCAGTTCTCTTAATTAATCCATTTTGTGTACAAAATACAATATTATTATTTTCTTCATTTTGGTCTATTTTAAGCATTGCAGTTACTTCTTCATCTTTTTCAAAAGGTAATAAATTAACTATTGGTATACCTTTTGATTGTCTGCTATATTGCGGTATTTCATATCCTTTAACTCTATAAGCTTTTCCTTTGTTTGTGAAGAACATTAGGTAATCATGTGTTGTCATTGATATAAGTTTTTCCACAAAATCATTTTCATTTGTAGCCATTCCTTTAATGCCTACACCTCCACGATTTTGAGTTTTATATGTTTCACTAGTCATACGCTTAATATAACCTTTATTTGTTAAGGTTACAACGATGTTTTCCACAGGTATGAGTGATTCATCCTCAATATAGTCAATCGCTGTCATATCGATGTTTGTACGTCTCTCATCGCCATATTTATTCTTGATTTCTAACATTTCTTGTTTAATAATTTCTAATACTTTAGTTTCGGATGCTAAAACTTCTTTATAATATTTTATTTTTTCTAATAAGTCATTTAATTCTGCTTCTATTTTATCTCTTTCTAAGCCAGTTAATCTACGTAATTTTAATTCTAAAATAGCTTCTGCTTGAATATCTGTTAAACTATATTTTTCTATTAATTTAGTTTTTGCCTCTGTGTCTGTTTTTGCTTCTTTAATTATTTGAATAAAGTCATCAATATTATCTAGAGCTATTTTATAACCTTCTAAGATATGAACTCTTTTTTCAGCTTTATCTAAGTCAAATTTTGTTCTTCTTATAATAACTTCTTTTTGGTAATCAATATATTTTGAAATTATATCTTTTAAACCAAGTGTTCTTGGGGTATTATTATCTAACATTAAAAGGATTATTCCATAAGTTGTTTGAAATTGGGTATGTTTATATAAGTTATTTAAAACAACTTGTGGATTAGCATCTTTCTTTAATGTAATAGTTATTTTTATACCATCTTTTAAATCTGTATGATAATCAGATATACCATCAATTACTTTTGTATGAACAAGCTCAGCAACTTTATCTTTTAAATCTGAAGTATTAACACCATATGGAACTTCATCAATAATAATATAATGGCGACCATTTTTTTCTTCAATTGTAGCTTTACTTCTAATAGTAATTGTTCCACGGCCTGTTTCATATGCTTTTTTAATACCACTATTACCTAAAATAGTTGCACCTGTTGGAAAGTCTGGCCCTTTAATATATTGCATTAATCCATTTGTATCAATGTCTGGATTATCAATGTAAGCAATGCAACCATCAATTACTTCTCCTAAGTTATGTGGTGGTATATTGGTTGCCATACCAACAGCTATCCCCATTGTTCCATTAACTAATATGTTTGGAAATCTAGATGGTAAAACTGTTGGTTCTTTTCTTGTTTCATCATAATTTGTTGTAAAATCAACTGTATTTTTATTAATATCTCTTAATAATTCTAAAGATATTTTTGCTAATCTAGATTCGGTATAACGCATGGCTGCTGCGCCATAACCTTCAATATTACCAAAATTTCCATGACCATCGATTAATGGATAACGATAACTAAAATCTTGAGCCATACGAACCATAGCTTCATAAATACTAGAATCCCCATGTGGGTGATAATTACCCATTACTTCTCCGACTGTTTTGGCACTTTTTTTGTGGGGTTTATCTGGTGTATATCCAGATTCATACATTGAATATAAAATACGGCGATGTACAGGTTTTAAGCCATCTCTTAAGTCTGGTAGAGCTCTTGATTTGATGACACTCATAGAATATTCTATAAATGATGTTTCAATTTCGTTTACTATGTTATTTTCTTCTAATCTATCTCTTGTGTGATCCATAGGTTTACCTCCTTATACATCTATTGTTTCGGCATAAGCACCGTTTTCTTCAATAAATTTTCTTCTAGGTGCGACTTCTTCTCCCATTAATTTAGAGAATGCTTCATCTGCGGCCATAACATCATCTAATGTAATTTTTCTAAGTATACGTGTATTTATATCCATAGTGGTTTCGTTTAATTCTTCAGCATCCATTTCACCTAAACCTTTCATACGCATGATGTCATATTTAGTATTTGGGTTTAAGGATGCAAGGTAAGCATCTCTTTCTTCTTCATTTAAAACATATTTAATGGTTTTTCCATGTTTAATACAGAATAGAGGAGGCTGAGCAGCGTAAACATGACCTGCTTCAATAATTGGTCTAAAGAATCTATAAAATAGGGTAAGTAATAATACTCTAATATGGGAACCATCAACATCGGCATCAGTCATAATAATTATTTTATGATATCTTAATTTCTTTAAATCAAATTCTTGACCTATTCCTGTACCAAATGCGGTTATGATTGTTCTTATTTCTTCATTTGATAAAGCTCTATCTAATCTTGCTTTTTCCACATTTAAGATTTTTCCTCTCAAAGGCAAGATGGCTTGGGTCATCGAATCCCTTCCTTTAATGGCTGAGCCACCTGCTGAATCTCCCTCGACTAAGAATATTTCACATTTTGCTGGGTCTTTATCTTTACAATCAACAAGTTTTCCACCAAAATTTATAACATCTAGGTCACTTTTTCTTCTAGTTAATTCTCTGGCTTTTTTAGCAGCAACTCTTGCTCGAGCTGCTGTCATATTTTTTTCCACAATAATTTTAGCTTCATCAGGATTTTCTAATAAATATCTTTCAAATCCTTCTGAAAAAACTTTATCAGCTAGTTTTCTTACTTCAGAATTTCCCAATCTTCCTTTGGTTTGTCCTTCAAATTGTGGATTTGGATGTTTACATGATACTATCATGGTTAATCCTTCTTTGACATCATCACCACTTAAAGAATCATCTTTTTCTTTTAACATTCCTGTTTTTCTAGCATAGTTATTAATTACCCTTGTTAAGGCCCTTCTAACTCCTTCTTCATGTGTTCCACCATCATGAGTATTTATATTATTTACAAAAGAGTAGATGTTGCTGGTGTAACCTGTATTATACTGCATGGCTACTTCAAAGAAAACTCCTTCATCAGAACCTTGAAGATGAATAATATCGTTTTGAATTGGTGTTTTATTTTTATTTAAATATTTAACATATTCACTAATGCCACCTTCATAATGGAAGGTTTCTCCTGTGGTATCTTCATCATCACGGTCATCTCTTAAAGTTATTTTCAACCCTTTGTTTAAAAAGGCTAATTCTCTTGTTCTAACTTTTAATGTTTCATAATCGAAAATATCTGTATCAAAAATATCAGCATCTGGCTTAAATGTTACTGTGGTTCCAGTTCTATTTGGTTCACACTCTCCAACGATAGTTAATTTTTGGTCAATATGTCCACCATCTTTAAATTTAGCTTCATATATTTTTCCATCATGGTAAACTGTGACAATTGTCCAGCTTGATAAGGCATTAACGACAGAAGCACCAACTCCGTGGAGTCCACCAGATACCTTATATCCACCACCACCAAACTTACCACCAGCATGAAGTACAGTATAAACTGTTTCAACGGTTGATAGGCCTGTTTTAGGATGAACACCAACGGGGATTCCACGTCCGTTATCTTTTACAGTAATAGAATTACCTTTATTAATAACTATTTCAATGGCATTACAATAACCTGCTAGTGCTTCATCAATACTATTATCAACTATTTCCCATACTAGATGATGTAGGCCTTTAACATCAGTTGTTCCAATATACATTCCTGGTCTTTTTCTGACAGCTTCTAAACCTTCTAAGACTTGGATATCGGATACATCATAGTGTTCGTTATTTTCGTTCATTTTTACACCTCTATTTCCTTTATTTGTCCATTATCTATATGGATAAGTTTAGCCTTGGCTAGGAGTTTTTTATCAATACTATCTAAATCAGTTGTAGTTATTATTACTTGCATATCTTTATCAATATGTTTTAATAGATTGTTTTTCTTTTTATTATCTAAATCACTAAAAACATCATCGAGTAAAATAATTGGACTTGTCTTTTTAAAATCTTTAAATATTTCTATTTCAGATAGTTTTAAGGCTATTACAGCCATTTTTTGCTGGCCCTGAGAGCCAAATTCTCTTAAGTTGTTGTATTCTAAGTTGAAAGTAAAATCATCTCTATGAGGGCCATATAATGTAGATTTAAGTTTTATTTCTTTTTCTAAGTGATTATTATAAGCATCTTCTAGAGTTTTTCTTATAGTTTCTCTATCAAAATTTTCTAATTCTACTGATGGATTATATTTGATATTAAATCCTTTTAAACCTGTTATTTCTTCATAAATTGGTGGACAAATTTTATTTAGTTTTTCCACAAATTTATTTCTCATTTGATAAATAAAGATACTTTTATTCACTAGGTAATCGGTTAAAATATGAAAATAATTTAAATCAATAGGCATGTTTTGATTTAATTCTTTTAGATATTCATTTCTGATTTTTAAAAGTTTATTAAAATCAGTTAAGGCACTATAATAATTGATAGATAATTGAGATAGTTCGAGATTAAAATATTTTCTTCTTTCTCCAGGCGAACCTTTAATTAAATCTAAATCTTCAGAAGAAAAAATTATGACATTCATTTTTTCTATGTAGTCTGTTTGTTTTGTAATGATTTTGTCATCAATTTTTATTTGTTTTTTGGTTTTAGTCAAAGCTATTTCTAGATTGTAGGGAATATCTTTAATTAATTTACCCTTTACTATTGCTTTTTCTTGACCTGATTTAATTAAATTATCTGAGGTAAATGTTCGATGAGAGGTAGTAAAACCTAATAGATATATACTTTCTAAAAGATTGGTTTTACCTTGACCATTTTCTCCATAAATAATATTAATTTTATCATTTAGGTTTAGATTCAAAGATGTATAGTTTCTAAAATTTTGAACATTTAGCGTTTTTATTATCATGTTTTACCTCACTACCTATTTTCGTGCTACTAAATTTAAAATTATAGTATTCTACATACTCCTATACCTCATAACCATTATACCACAAAATGGGCTTAAAAACGTAAAAATAGACAAAATATAGTCTATTTTTATTACAATTTTGCTTCATTTTTGCGACTTTTTAAAATTAAAAGTAATTTGGTAGCTCTAAGTATTTGATTTTCAAAAGATTCATATGATACTTGAACTTCTATTTTTTGATTATTATCAAATAAAATTTGAACATTATTTCCAATTCTTTTATATTCATTAATATTATTTAAAGCAATCCATGTACAGTTGTTATTTTCATAAGATGCGGTTGGAAATAAAATTATTTCTCTTGTTTCTTCTATTATTATTGGTAATTTGTATTTACTTCCTAAAGAATATTTTGAACCACTTAATCTTCCTTTAAAAGAACTACCATAATAAGCACAACTATTTTCGATTATTTTTTGAATTGGTAACATTACAGAAATATTATCTCTTTTTTCAATTACTATTGTTGAAAAGTCATCTTTTGGTATAAGAGCGCATGTTGAAGCATTAATTTCGTATTCTTCTTTAATCATAAATCCTCCTTTGTCTTTTTAAAGACAACTCTCTTATACTCATTTATTTGGTCGAATTTTGTTTATTTTTGTCGATAAAGGTAATTTTTTAAAAAAAAGAACTTTTTTAATAAGTTCTTATTGGTAATATTAGCTGTATTAAATCATCCGATTCTATATTTTTTAAAATTATTGGTTTAATTTCTCCATTGAACATTAGTTCTATTTCTTCTGATTCTAAAGCTTTTATTGATTCCATCATGAATTTTGAGTTAAAAGCTATTTTTATTTCACTATTATTATTTTTTTCCACAGTTATTTTTTCTTCTACATTTCCTATTTCTGGAATATTTGAAGATATAATAGCTTCATTATTATTTGTTTCAAATTTTATTGTGTTTTTATCACTTTCGTTTGTTAATAGGGAAGCTCTATCAATAGCACTGTATAAATCATCATATTTTACTTTTAACGTTAATTCATAGGTTTCTGGTATTAATTTTGAAGTATCAGGATACGTTCCACTAATTAATCTTGTCATCATATTTATTTGGCCAAATTTAAATACTACTTTATTAGCAAATATATGCATTTCTAGGTTTTCTTCATCATCATTTAATAGTTTTACTAATTCATTTAAATTTTTAGTTGGAATAATGATATTAGAGTTTTCCACAGCATTATTTTCTAGAGTTATTTTTTTTACAGCTAATCTATAAGAATCCGTGGCGGTACATTCTAAAGTATTTCCTTCTATTTTAAAGTTTATACCTGTTAATACTGGTCTTGTTTCACTAGTACTTGTAGCAAATGAAGTTTGACTTATAATTGTTTTAAATAGTTTTTGATTTAAGATAATAGGATTTTGATTAAATTCTAAGTCTAAATCTGGAAATTCATTTACATTACTACAATTTAGGGTAAATGATGAATTATTTGTTGTAATATATAATTTTGAATCAATTACTTCTTCAAGATTTATCATTTCATTTGGTAGTTTTCTAATTATTTCATGAATATATCTTCCTGAAACTACAATTTCTCCTAATGTATCTATTTTTTCGATATTTTTTTTATCTATAAATGTTTTTATTGATATTTCACTATCTGTACTCATTAAATATAAACCTTCTTCAGTTAATTCAAATTTTATACAATTTAAAATTGGTCTTAAATTTTTTGTGGATATTCCTCTTATTACATAGTTTAAATGTTCTAAGAGAATGTCTTGTTTAATTTCTAATTTCATAAATTATTCCTCCTTTATTATTAATTTAATTTATTTTTTATTATTGATGTGGATAAGTGTGGAAAAGTATAACTTTACACTGAAAAATATAGTTATTTTACATGTGGATAAAATGTTTAAAAGTTTATTATTTTGCACTATTTAATTTGATTGATTATTTTTGATATTTCTACTTCTAAATTTTTATCTTTTTTTAATTCTCTTTTTATCTTAGCAACTGAGTGCATTACTGTTGTGTGGTCTTTTCCACCAAATTCACTTCCTATTTTTGGTAGAGATTCTTTTAAATGAATTCTACATATATACATGCCTATTTGCCTTGGTACGGCTATTTTAGATAATCTTTTTTTAGATTTTATATCTTCAACTGTAATATTATAATTGTTTGCAACTAACTGTATTACTTGGTCTATTTTATTTCTTGAGATAATGTTTTTTCCTATATAGTCTTTTAAGGCTTCTACGGCTAGTTCTAGTGTTATTTCAGAACCATTCATTATAGTAGCATATGCGAAGACTCTAGTCAAAGCACCTTCTAGTTTTCTTATGTCGGTTGTGCAGTTATTGGCAATATATTCTTTAACTTCTTCTGGTACAAAGCTACCAATTCCTTGGGCTTCTATTTTTTTATCCAATATGTCCATTCTAAGTTTAAAGTCGGGTGGTAATATGTCGATGGTTAATCCCCAGTTAAATCTTGTTCTTAATCTATCTTCTAATTTTTTTAAGTCATCTGGTGATCTATCAGATGATATGATTATTTGTTTATTTTGTGTGTGTAATTCATTAAATGTGTTGAAAAATTCTTGCTGAGTCTTACTTGCTATTTCTAAATATTGAATATCATCTATCATTAAGACATCTATATCTCTATATTTTCTTTTAAATTTATCTACAGCTTTGAAATTACTTGTTTCACTTTTTCTATATATGTTTAAAAAATCATCGACAAATTTTTCACTAGTTACATATAATACTTTTTTGTTTGATGTTGCCATGATATAGTTTCCTATTGCATGCATAAGGTGGGTTTTACCTAAACCGCTACTACCATATATAAATAGTGGATTATACATGGCGCCTGGTTTTTCAGCTACAGCCAAACCTATGGCTTTAGCAAATTTATTACTTTCACCAGATATAAAGTTATCAAAGGTGTATTTGCTATCAAGGCCACTTTCAAATATAGCTTCATTATTGTTTTCTACTTTAGTTTGGGGTTTATCTTCAGTTATTTCATCTGGTGTGACATATTTGAATTTAAAGATAGAACCAGTAACTTCCATAAATGTTTCTTTAATTATTTCTCCATAGTTTTCTCTTAAATGTTTTTTATGGACATCTAGTGGTACTTCTACTATGGCATATTCATTATTTAGGTCAATTAGTTTTGTGTCTTGAAACCATGTTTGAAATAAAACTGGTTTTAATTTTATTTCAATTTTGGATAAAAAAACGGACCACATATTTTCTAAATCCATACTACTACCCCCGTTATAAATAATCTATAAACATTTTACAATAAATTTACATAATTTTCTATAAAAACTGTGGAAAAAATCGAAAAAAGTTATTAACAGACAAAAAATGTCGAATTTTAGTACTTTATGTAACGTTTCCACATAAATTGTGGATAATTATTTTTGCACATTTGTGCATAATTTATTTTTTTACACATATGTTGAAAAATAGAAAAATTGGTTTATAATATATGGAAATTTTATGTGGATATTTAAAGTGAATAATTTAAAAAAATTTTTACTGTGGAAAACTTGAACGTTGATTTTTTGCTTATTTTTTGATATAATTATGGCAATTTTTTAACAAAATTTTGTTATTAATTGACAAAGTTGTTTTTTATCTATATAATTTATAAAGCGATGTGAATTTAATTTAGGAGGTGTAATAGATGTCTAAAAGAACATTTCAACCAAACACTCGTAAGAGAAGTAAGAAAATGGGATTTTTTGCGCGTATGGAAGCTGGTATTGTAAGTAGAAGAAGAAAAAAAGGCCGCAAGGTATTATCTCATTAATTTGCCACTGCTGGCGAGCAGTGGCTTTATTAGTAGTTTAGGAGAGTTTATGAAGAAAATTAATATTGTTAAGGAAAATCGTGATTATAATAGAATTATTGAAAAAAATAAACCTTTTAGGTATAAGGATTATATTATATATATAGATAAAAGGGAATCTTCTATTTATAAGTTTGGTTTTTCGGTAGGTAAAAAAATTGGAAATGCGGTTGTTCGTAATAAAGTTAAAAGACAAATTAAGGAAATTGTTTCACAAAATGACTATAAAAATGATTTTGATTGTATTATAATAGTTGGTAAAGGTATTTTAAATAGAAGTTTTAGTGAGATGAGTCAAGATTTGAATTTTGCTTTACGAAAACTTAATTTAGTAAAGGAGCGAAAAGATGCATAAAAAAATTGGATTATTTTTATTGATAGGTGTTTTATCTTTATCTCTTACTGGATGTACTGAATATGTTAAGGATAAAGATGGTAATCCTGTGAAGGAAGCAACTACTGGACAAACACTTGCTTCAAATATACTTTGTAAGCCAACTAATAAAGATGTTATTAAAACTTATAAGAAAAACAAGGTAGATATTGAAGATTTGCCAAAATGTGAAAATTTTACTCCAGCTTCTGGAGAATATGGTGGAATTTGGGAAACTATTTTTATTAAACCTTTAAGTTGGTTTATTATTAAGGTTGGAGAAATTCTTAGTAATTATGGTTTAGCTATTATTGTTGTTACTTTGATTATTCGTTTAATTATTTTTCCTATTAGTAAAAAATCGGCTTTACAGTCTGAAAATATGAAGTTTGCTCAAAAGGATTTAGAGAGGTTAGAGCGTAAATACCGTGGACGTGAAAGTCAAGAAGACCAAATGATGAAAGCTCAAGAGATGATGGGGATTTATAAAAAATATGATATTAATCCAATGTCGGGTTGTTTATTTGCTTTTATTCAAATGCCATTATTCTTTGCTTTCTTAGAGAGTTTGAATAGACTTCCTATTGTCTTTGAAGGTAAATTTTTAGGATTTAATTTAGGAATGAGTCCATTTGTTAAGTTATTTGGTGGAAATTTTGATTTTTCAGTATTTATGGATAGTTTTACTAATGGTGGATGGATTTATTTATTACTTCCAATATTAGTTGCTTTAACAACATTCTTCTCATTTAGATTAAATTCTGGTGTTAGTAGTGGTAATGAAGAACAGATGCATCAGATGAAGGTTATGATGAATGTAATGCTTGTATTTATTGTAATTACTTCATTTACAATGCCAACAAGTATTATTATATATTGGATAACTGGTAGTTTATTTACTATTATTCAAGCTGAAGTGATTAGGAGGATGAAGGAAAATGTTAAAGGTGGTACAAAAAGAATCAAAAAACAAAGAAGAAGCGCTTAATAAGTGTTTAGAAGAATTGAATGTTAATTCTAGCGAGGTTTACTTTTATATAGAAGAAAGTGCTTCTGGACTTTTTGGTAAGAAGAAATATACAGCTTATGTGGTAACTAAATATGATGTTAAAGAGTTTGTTAGGAATTTTTTAAATAACTTAGCTAATAATATGAATATTTCATTTAATATTGAAGTTAATGAAAAAGATGGTGTTATTTCAGCAATTATTGTTACTGATGATAGTGCAATATTGATTGGTAAAGAAGGTAAGACATTAAATTCTATTCAAACTATATTGAGACAATCTTTGAGAAAATATGGTAATTTTGATATTAAGGTTAATTTAGATATTTCAGGTTATAAGTTAAAAAGGGAGAAAAATATTGAAAGAGAAGTTAGAAAACTTGCGAAAGATGTTTTGAAGACTAAAATAGAAGCTAAGTTAGACCCAATGAATTCTTATGAAAGAAGAATTGTTCATAATCTCATTGCTTCTTATGATGGTTTAACTACTCAAAGTGAAGGAGAAGCTCCTAATAGATATGTAGTTATTAAGATTAAAGAAGATTAAGTTCTTCTTTTTTTATTAAATAGTGAAAATTATATACAAATTATATTTTATATAATTTAATGTTAATATGTATTATATGTCATTAAAGTGTTAAGAAGATTAATTTCTTCTTTTTGTGTGTTTAAATACATTTATCAATGTGATATTATTTAAAATAGGGTGGTGTGCTATGAAAAAAGGTTTTAATAATGAAAAGTATGTTGAAATTCAAAGTAAGAAAATAAAAGAAAAAATAAAAAAGTTTGATAAACTATATTTAGAGTTTGGTGGTAAATTATTTGATGATTATCATGCATCTAGGGTTTTGCCTGGTTTTGAACCTGATTCTAAGATTAAAATGTTACTTGAATTAAAAGATATTACTGAAATAATTATATGTATTAATGCTAAAGATATTGAAAGAAAAAAAATACGTGCTGATTATGGTATTACTTATGATATGGAAGTTTTGAGATTAATTGACGAATTTCAAAATTTAGGTTTATCTGTTAATAGTGTTGTTATTACTTTATATACTGGTAAAGAGAGTTCTAAGAAATTTATTAATCAGTTAGAAAAAAGAAATATTAAAACTTATGTACATACGCCTACTAAAGGTTATCCAACTGATGTGGATGTAATTGTTTCTGATGAGGGATATGGCGCTAATCCATATATTAAGACTACTAAAAAATTGGTTGTTGTTACTGCTCCTGGTCCTTCTAGTGGTAAGTTAGCTACTTGTTTATCTCAACTTTATCATGAATATAAAAGAGGTGTTAAAGCTGGATATGCAAAATATGAAACTTTTCCTGTTTGGAATTTACCTTTAAAACATCCTGTTAATGTTGCTTATGAAGCGGCTACTGCTGATTTAAAGGATGTTAATATGATAGATTCATTTCATTTAGAAAAATATGGTATTACTTCTGTTAATTATAATAGAGATTTAGCTGTTTTTCCTGTTTTAAAGTCTATTTTGCACAAAATAACTGGTGAGGATATTTATTATTCTCCTACTGATATGGGTGTTAATATGATAGGTTCTTGTATTGACGATGATGAGGCTATATGTGCGGCTAGTAGGCAGGAGATTATTAGAAGATATTATAAGGCTTTATGTGATTATAAAACTGGAGATGCTGATGAAGAGGTTTATAAAAGAATTAAAGTTTTAATGAATGAACTTGAAATTAATCCTTTAAAAGAAAGAAAAGTAATTGATGTTGCTAGAGATAAAAGTAGTAATGAAGATTTACCTGTTATTGCTATGGAACTAGCTAATGGTAAAATTATTACTGGTAAGAAAACTGAAATATTGAGTCCTGCTAGTAGTTTGATTTTAAATGCAGTTAAAGAGTTGACTAAAATTCCTGATGATGTTGATTTACTTTCTAAATCTGTTTTAGAACCTATTTTAAAACTTAAACCTTTAGGTAATCATACTTCTAACTCTTTAAATTTGGAAGAAGTTTTAATTGCTCTCAGTATTTGTTCAGCTACTAATCCTATTGTTAAAAGGGCTTTGAAAAATTTGAATAAATTATCTGGATTAGAAGCTCATGCATCTTTTATGGTTTATAATGGTGATTTAAATACTTTAAAAAGACTTAATATTAATTTAACTTGTGATCCTATATTTTATTCTAATAATTTATTTATGAGTGAATAAGACGGTAATTTGTTTATCGTTTTATTTGTGTTATAATATTTTAGAAGAAAAGGAGCTAATTATGCGTAAAAAAGATATAACAAAAGAATTGGTTAATGATAAGGAATATTTGGATATTGTTGCTCCAATTTTGGATTCTAAAGAATTTTTAAAAAGAAAAGAATGGAAACATCATGAAAATTGTTCTCTTTATGAACATTGTTTAATTGTTTCTTATTTATCTTATAAAATTTGTAAAAAAAGAAATTGGAATTATAAGGATGCGGCTATTGGTGGTTTACTTCATGATTTTTATACTAAACCTTGGCAAGATAATCTGCATAAAAAAGTTTCATTTTTTAAACAACACGGTTTTGTTCATGCACATGAGGCAATGGAAAATGCTTATAAATATTTTCCAGAACTTATGAATGAAAGGATTGCTAACATAATTGAAAGACATATGTTTCCGCTTAATATTATACCTCCTAAATATAAAGAGGGGTGGGTTGTAACTTATGCGGATAAAAAACTTTCGATGGATGTTGTTGTTAACATTAAGGCTTTACCTAAATATTTGGGGTTAGCTAGAATTTTTTATAAAATTAAATTATTTTTTAAAAGGTAGGTGATATTATGGATGATACTATTGCAGCTATTTCGACTGCTCAAGGTGTTGGTGCTATTTCTATTATTAGAGTGAGTGGGGAGGATGCTATTAAAATTGTCAGTAAGATTTTTTCTAATAAGGGTTTTAATGATGCACCTAGTCATACTATTCATTATGGTTATATAATGGATGGTAATGAAAAGATTGATGAGGTTTTAGTTAGTGTTATGAGAGCACCTAAAACTTTTACTAAAGAAGATGTTGTAGAAATAAATGCTCATGGTGGTATTATGACTACTGATAAGATTTTAGAATTATTATTGGTTAATGGATGTAGGTTAGCTGAACCTGGTGAATTTACTAAAAGGGCTTTTTTGAATGGTAGAATTGATTTAACTGAAGCTGAAGGTATTATGGATTTGATTAATTCTAAAACTGATATTTCTAGAAAAATTGCTTTGAATCAAGTTGGTGGTAAGATTTCTTCAATGATAAGTTCTCTTAGAGATGAACTTGCTGGAATAATTGCAAATATTGAAGTTAATATTGATTATCCTGAATATGAAGATATAGAAGAAATGACTACTAGTAAAATTAAGTCTAATTTGAGTGATTTGGAAGATAAAATAAATAAAATATTTACTGAAAGTAAAAATGGTGAAGTTTTGACTAATGGTATTAAAACGGCTATTGTTGGTAAGCCTAATGTTGGTAAAAGTAGTTTACTTAATAGATTAATTGGTGAGGAAAAAGCTATTGTTACTGATATTCAAGGGACTACTCGTGATAGTGTGGAAGCTACTTTAAGAATTGATAATTTAATTTTAAATTTAATTGATACAGCTGGTATTAGAGATACTGATGATTTGGTTGAGAGTATTGGTGTTGATAAGAGTATTCAGTTAATTAATCAAGCTGATTTGATTTTATTTGTTGTTAATTATAATGAAAAATTAACTGAAGAGGATAAAATTATTTTGAGTAGGTTAAAAGGTAAAAATTATATTACGGTTGTTAATAAATGTGATTTAGATAAAAAAATAGATGATAGTAATTTAGATAATGTTATTTATGTAAGTGCTTTAAAAGATATTAATATAGATGAAATTGGTAAGAAAATAAAAAATATATTTAATTTGGAAAAAATAGAAACTACTGATTTAACTTATTTAACTAGTGCGAGAAGTTTATCTATTTTAAGAAAGGTACTTGATAGTGTTAAAGAGGTTAGAAAAGGTATAGAAAATAATTATCCTATTGATATGGTGGAAATAGATTTAAAAGATATTTGGAACTTGCTTGGTAAGATAATTGGCGAAAGTTATGATGAAGAGTTATTAGATAATTTATTTAGTAGATTTTGTGTTGGAAAATAGTTTGCTTTAAAGTTAAAAATATGATATTATGTATATAGATGAGAGTTTTCTCATATAATAAAAAGGAATATTCAATTCGCGATGTTGAATGTACCAATTATTTGTGTACACCTAAATCAAGCGTTTGCTTAAGTTAGGTGCTTTTTTCTATTTAAATAATATTATGAATATTAAGATAAATAGAAGGGATATTATGGCATAGAGAGCTTTTTCTCTTTGAGTCATAAACATCACCTCCAATTCTTTTGTGAGAATTGGCACACCCAACTTACTGAATATTCCTTAATATGGTTATAACAAATGGTTATATATTAATCAATATAAAAATATTTAGTTTAAATATAAAAATGTTATATTCATGTTTTTAAAGTATGTATTTAGGAGGTTTATTATGTGGAGTCCAGTTATTGAAGTTTGGGGTAAAAAGGATGTTGATTCATCAGTAAAAGAAACAGATTCTATTGATAATGAGTTTGCTTATTTGGATGCTATTATACAAAAAATAGATATAGAAATAAATAATTTACAAGAATTAAAAGATTATCTTATTCATATAAAAGGTTGTTTTAGTAAATCTCAAGAATTAGGAAAAAAGGTAAAACAACTTAATTTAAGAAAATGATTTTAGAAAAATCATAAAATATTAAAGGAGTAATTTATGAATAAAGAAAAATATATATTAACTTTAAAAGATAAAATAACTGATGAAAATACTAGAAATATAATTATTAATCAAATAGAAAATTATTATGAGGCTATTAAAAATTTTAAACCTGTTTATTGTGATTATAAAATAGGCGATAAAGTTTATTTAACTAAAGGAACTTTATTACATGGTACATATAAAAATATTGATGGTTTAAAGCAAATTATTAAAGAAGGTCTTATCTCTAATCTTACTACTATAGGAAGAAATTCTAAATATAATTATACTGTTGGTGTTTGAAAGTTAAAAAAAGATTATTATTTAAGTGATTATATTAATTTTTATAGTGGTGCGACTATTATGTATTGTTCTTTTAATGATAAAAATATTACGGAAGTCATACCTTATAATAAAATGAATAATTTGTTATCTTTTGTTTCTAATTTTAATGGCCATGTGTGGGTTATGGAACAAACCAAAGAAGCTAGGTTTTTGCCTAGTTTAGTTCAAGATAGAGTGCAAATTGGAATAATTTTTAATGGAAATAAT
Source organism: uncultured Bacilli bacterium (assembly GCA_944329375.1). Lineage (GTDB taxonomy): Bacteria > Bacillota_I > Bacilli_A > RF39 > UBA660 > Coprosoma. Next base: position 35,657 of record CALVIB010000009.1, read on the forward strand.
AAATATATTAAAAAAATGCTTAATTATGATATTTTGTCATTAGATTTTGATGAAAATGATGTTAAAAATTTTATTTCACCTAGTTATTATGATAGATTTATAAAAGAAAGAAAAAATAAAAACGATTTTTTTACGGATAGGGAAAGCGCTATTATTTTTGGTATACCTAGTATTTTTATAGAAGGAATACTTGTTGGTAGAAAATATGAAAATAATGAGATTATTTTAAATGAAATTAAAAGTCTTTTACCAAATGCATATATTTGTAATTTAGATGGTGTTATTATTAAATAATTATGTTAGTTTAATTGACTAACTTTTTTTCTTGTTGTAGAATTATCTTTAGTATTTGGTGGTGATTTAATGAATTATGAAGTTATAGTTGTAGGTGGTGGTCATGCTGGTTGTGAAGCTGCTTTGGCTACGGCGAGAAAAGGACATAAAACATTACTTGTAACTGGAAATATTAATAATATTGCTGATATGCCTTGTAATCCATCTATAGGTGGTAGTGCGAAGGGTATTGTAGTTAGAGAAATAGATGCTTTGGGCGGTGAAATGGGAAATAATGCGGATAAGAGTTTACTACAAATAAAAATGCTTAATACTGCTAAAGGTCCTGCGGTTAGGTCTTTAAGAGCACAAGCAGATAAAATTACTTATCCTAAAAATATGATTAATACTTTGAAAAATACTGATAATTTAGATATTAAAGAAGCATTGGTTAAAGATGTTATTACACCTGATAATAAAGTTAGTGGTGTTTTACTTGAAAATGGTGAGATTATCAATAGTAAAATTGTTATTTTAACTACTGGTACTTATATGAATGCGGATATTATGGTTGGTGATACTAGACATAGAGAAGGACCTCATGGAGAGAAGCCATCTAATTATTTAAGTGATAATTTAGCTAAAAAAGGTTTTATTATTAAAAGATTAAAAACTGGTACTCCACCTAGAATTGATAAAAGTTCTATTGATTTTTCAAAGGCAAAGTTAGAAAATGGAGATAATGTTTATCATACTTTTAGTTTTGATAATAAACCTATGTATGATATAGATAAACAAGTTCCTTGTTATTTGATTTATACTAATGACGAAACTCATAAAATTATTAGAGATAATTTAAATAAATCTAGTATGTATGGTGGGCTTTCTGATATTAAAGGTGTTGGACCTAGATATTGCCCTTCTATTGAGGATAAGATAGTTAGGTTTAGTGATAAAGAAAGACATCAGTTATTTTTAGAACCTGAAAGTTTATATTATGATGATATTTATTTACAGGGGTTTTCTACAAGTATGCCTTATGATGTTCAAGAAAAGATGGTGCATTCTTTATCTGGTTTGGAAAATGCGAAGATATTAAAATATGCTTATGCTATTGAATATGATGCTATTTATCCAACGCAGTTAAAATTTAGTTTAGAGACTAAGTTGATTGAAAATTTATTTACAGCAGGACAGATTAATGGAACTAGTGGATATGAAGAAGCAGCTTGTCAGGGATTAATGGCGGGTATTAATGCTTCTTTGAAACTAGAAGGGAAGGAGCCTTTTATATTAAGAAGGGATGAAGCTTATATTGGTGTTTTGATTGATGATTTAATTACTAAAGGTATAAGAGACCCTTATAGATTACTTACTTCTAGAGCAGAATATAGGTTACTTTTAAGAAGTGATAATGCAGATTTGAGACTTAGAGATTATGGACATAAATTTGGTCTTATTTCAGATGAAAAGTATAATAGGTTTTTAAATAAGAAAAATGATATTCAAAAAGCTACTTTGGAATTTAAAGAAAAGAGATTAACGCCTAAAAATAATGATTATTTGATTAGTTTAGGTACTAAAGAATTAAAAGATGGTGTTTCTTTATATGATTTACTTAGAAGACCTGAAATTAAAGTTAATGATTTGGTTAGATTTTTGGATAATGATTATAGTGATGAGGTTTTGGAGCAGGTTTCAATATCAGCTAAATATGAAGGTTATATTAATAAATCTTTAATTGAAGCTGAAAAGTTAAAGAAACTTGAAGATAAAAAAATACCTGATAATATTGATTATGATGCTATGCATAATTTAGCTAGTGAAGCTAAACAAAAGTTAAAAGAAGTTAGACCTAATACTATTGGACAGGCTATGAGAATTAGTGGTGTTAATCCAGCTGATATTTCGATACTGACAATGTATATGAAAAGAGGATAATATGAATATAGATGAATTTAAAAATGAAGTAGAAAAATTAGGTATAATTGTTACTGAAGAAGAAATAAATAAATTAGAAAGATATTGCGAATTACTTAAAGAATGGAATGAAAAAATCAATTTAACAACAATAACTGATAAAAAACAAGTGTTTTTAAAACATTTTTATGATAGTTTAACTATTGTTAAAATGATTGATTTGAATAAAGTTGATAGTTTATGTGATTTAGGAACTGGTGCAGGATTTCCTGGAATTGTGCTTAAAATATTTTTTCCTAATTTAAATCTTACTTTGGTTGATGCTCTTAATAAAAGAATTAATTTTTTAGAAATTGTTATTAATGAACTATATTTAAAAAATGTTACTTTGATTCATGATAGAGCAGAAGAATATGGAAAAAATAATAGAGAATGTTTTGATGTGATTACTGCTAGGGCTTTATCTAGTTTTCCCATTTTATTAGAGTATGGAATTCCTCTTTTAAAAGTTAATGGTCATTTAATTGCAATGCGTGGTTTAAATGATAGTAATGATGGTATTAATGCTTTAAAAACATTAGATTCTAAAATTATTAATGTTTTGGAGTTTGAATTACCTTTTGAAAAGAGTCAAAGAACTCTTATAGATGTGATTAAGTTAGGCAAAACTTCTATGAAATACCCAAGAAGATATGCAGAGATAAAAAAGAAATCTTTATAGAATTGTAAAACAATATTTAAGTTTAGGCTAATATTGTTTTTTTGTGTAATTTTAGTTGAATTATTTCCCGAAAAATAGTATGATAAAGTAAAAGAATAGAAGGGAGGGGTAGATTATGTTCGAAAGTGGTCAGCTTACTGTTTTGAATATGAAAGATATTTTACCAAATAGGTTTCAACCACGTATTAGATTTGATGAAGAAAAGTTGGAAGAACTAGCTGAATCTATTGGTAAATACGGTGTTATTCAACCAATTGTTGTTAGGCCAGTTAGTAATAAGTTTGAGATTATTGCTGGTGAGCGAAGATACAAAGCTAGTAAACTTGCGAATAAATCTACTATTCCTGCTATTATTATTAATCTATCTGATAAAGATAGTGAAGAAATTGCTCTTTTAGAGAATATCCAAAGACAAGAATTAAGTCCTATTGAAGAAGCCGTTTCTTATAAACGGATTTTAGACATGGGATATATTACTCAAGAAGGATTAGCTAAAAAATTAGGAAAATCTCAATCTACAATTGCAAATAAGATTAGACTTTTAAATTTAGATGATGAAGTTCAAAGTTATTTACTTAACAATAAAATTTCTGAAAGACATGCACGAAGTTTGCTTAGGATTCCTGATAAAGAAGCGCAGGTTCATATGCTTCATAGAATTGTTTCAGAAAGATTAACAGTTAAGCAGACTGATAGAGAAATAGAAAAAATAAAAGAAAAAATGGATGTAGAAAACAAAGAAGTGCAACCTGTGAATATAGAAATATCTAAAAATGAGCAAGTTAATAGTGAAAAAGATATTTTGAATAAACCTGATGAAATTGAAAGTCTATTTGATGATGACAATATAATAAAAGTTCAGAATGAAAGGGGAAAGAATATGGATATAGATAGAATTATGCGTGAGGCTAAGGATATTAATGTACAGGCATCTGAAGCTCCTAAAGATATTTCTGGTTTAATGCATCCTAGTAATGATGTTCAAAGCAATTCAATTGTTGAAGATGATGTTAATCAATCTAATTTAGAAAATAATAGATTTATTAATGTTACGCCACAACCAGAAAATAAACCTGTTCAGTCTAGTCCAGTGCAAAGTAGTGGAGTTACTTTTGATAGTATGTTTAATCAACCTGTCAATATTACCCCTGCTTCTAGTAATATAGTGGAAAATTCAGGTGCAAATACTTTTGCTTCAAATGTTGCTCCACAGAATAATCAAGTTGTTACACATGCAGAGGTTAGTGGAATTCCTGAAATAGCTGTTTCTAGTGAAGAAGAAGTTTCAGATGATACTAAAAAAGTTATTTCATCTGCAGTTGCTGATGCACTTAAGAGGTTTAATCAAAAGAAGGTTAAACAAAATGTTTCTTCTCAAAATGTTCAACCAAATGTTGGTTTAGTGCAATCTGTTCCTGAAGTGTTAGAACCTGTTAATACTTCTATTAGTTCAGAGGTTAATCCTATACCAGTTAATAATGTAAATTTAGTACCAGAGTCTAGTATTCCAAGTACTGATATAATTGCTGATGATTCATTAAATAATTATGAGGTTAATTCAGATAGTCAAGCTGAGACAATGGCTAGTGCGATTACCCAAGATGTTAAACCAGTTAATAATCAAGCTCATTTTGCACAAATAGTTAAATTACTTAGAGAATGTGCAAATCAAATTGAACAAAACGGATATTATGTAAATGTTGATGAACTTGATTTAGGTAATCAATATAAAGTTACATTTACAATTAATAAGGAATAGTTTATGTTTAAGAATAAAGTTGATTGTTTAAATTGTCCAACTAAACCTTGCAATAAAGGATGTCCTTTAAAAAATGATATTCCTACTTTTATTAAATATTATAAGGAAGATAATTTTTTAAAGTCTTTTAGTGTGCTTAGTGAAACAACGGTTTTACCTTCTATTTGTTCTAGAGTTTGTCCTTTAGAAAAAATGTGTGAGGAAAATTGTGTTAGAAGATTAAAAGGTAAGGCTGTTCAAATCGGTTATGTAGAATCTGTAATTGGCGATAATGCACTTAAAAAAAATTATCCTTTATTTGATGAGATAAATAAATCTAATAGTAAAAGTGTAGCTATTGTTGGAGCTGGACCATCTGGGCTTACATGTGCAGCTTTTTTGAAAAAATTAGGTTATGATGTAACAATATATGAAAAGCATGATTATTTAGGTGGACTTATTAGTCATGGCATTCCTGATTTTAGATTAGATAGAGATATTTGTGAAAAAACTTTTAAAAAAATTATAGATTTAGGGATTAATGTTAAGTTTAATTATGAACTTGGTAAGAATATTTCTTTAAAAGAATTAAAAAATCATTATGATGCGGTATATTTAGGGTTTGGAGCAAATAATTCTAAAATACCTAATATTAAAGGAAAAAATTTAGATAATGTATATGGAGCTAATGATTTTTTAGAAAGTAAGAATCAATTGGATTTAAAAGGAAAATCTATAATTGTTATTGGTGGCTCTGATACAGCTATGGATATAGCTAGAGTTTCTAAAAGATTTGGTGGAAATGTTTTAGTCATTTATAGAGGTAATTTTAATAAAATGAAGGCGTTAAAGAGTGAATATTCTTTAGCTAAAAGTGAGGAAATTGAATTTCTTTTTAATACAAATGTTAAGCAAATTATTTCTAGTGGTAATAATTATAAAGCTTATTTATTTACTAATGATGGGTATAAGTTTATTTATCCTTGTGATTATGTGTTTTTTGCAATCGGTTCTAAACCTGATTTAAAAGTATGTAGAAAATTAGGTATAAAATTAGATATTGATGGATATATTAAGGTAGATAAAAATCAAATGACTTCATTAGCTGGAGTTTTTGCAGGAGGAGACATTATAAGAGAAAAAAATACGGTTGCGAATGCGGCCGCTTCTGGTAGGAAAGCAGCTTATAATATTGATGCTTATTTAAAAAAGATTGACAAGAATATTAATTAACTATAAAATGATAAACATCAGGAGGAATTGTTATGCTTAAATTTACAAAAATGGAAGGTCTTGGCAATGATTATATATATGTAGATGTAATTAGTCAAAAGATTAATAATGTAGAAAAATTAGCTAAAAAATTTAGCGATAGGCATTTTGGAATTGGTTCTGATGGTTTGATTTTAATTGATAAAAGTGATAAAGCTGATTTTAAAATGAATATTTATAATTCTGATGGTTCGCAAGCTGAAATGTGTGGTAATGGAATCAGATGTGTTGGTAAATATGTATATGATAAAAGATTAACTGATAAGACGGTTATTACTATTGAAACATTAGCTGGTATAAAAAAATTAGAATTATTTTTAGATAATGATAAGGTTTCTTTAGTTAAAGTAGATATGGGTGAGCCTATTTTAAAAGCAAATAATATACCTGTTATTAATTATAGTTTGAATAAGTCTTTAGATGGAACGGAGTTTATTAAAACGAATGTTAATGGTTATGATTTAACACTTGTTTCTATGGGTAATCCTCATGCGCTTTGTTTTTTAGAAACTATAGATTTTGATATAAATGAAGTAGGACCTATTATAGAAAACGACAAGAATTTTCCTAATAGAATTAATGTAGAATTTATTAAAATAAAAAATACAAAGGAAATAGATATGCGTGTTTGGGAAAGGGGAGCAGGTGAAACTTTAGCTTGTGGAACTGGGGCATGTGCGGCTTTAGTTGCTAGTTATTTAAATGGATATACCGTAAGGAAAGTTATAGTTAATCTACTTGGAGGAAAATTAGAGATTGATTGGGATAAAGATAATCATATTTATATGACAGGACCTGCTAGAAAAGTTTTTGAAGGAAAAATTGATTTAAATTAGACATTTTTTGTGTCTAGTTTTTTATTTTTTTTATTTTTGATTTTTTCTCCGTGATATAATTATGTTAAAGGTAGATGATTGGATGATTGAATTTAAAAAAGTATCAAAAGCTTATAAAAATAATACTGTTTTAAAAGATATTTCTTTTCAAATTGAAACTGGTAAATTTACAGTTTTAATTGGAGAATCTGGTTGTGGTAAGACAACTTTACTTAAGATGATTAATAAGTTAATTGTGCCTACTAAGGGAGATATTTTTATCGATGGAAAAAATATAAGAGAAATAGATGATATTAAGCTAAGAAGAAGTATGGGATATGTTATTCAACAAACTGGTCTTTTTCCTCATATGACTGTTAGGGAGAATATTACAATTATTCCGAAAATTTTAAAGATGGATGAAGGTAAAATTGAGGAAGATACTTTGAAAATGATGGATATGATTGGTTTAGATGAATCTTTACTTGATAGATATCCTAGTGAGCTTTCTGGTGGGCAGCAGCAACGTATTGGAATTGCGAGAGC
>CALVIB010000010.1 GCA_944329375.1 uncultured Bacilli bacterium
TTGTAACATTAATAAAAAATGTAGGAAAACCAACATTTATTTTTACCGATTTCCTACATTTTATTTTACCATTTACATGCTATATGTTTATATTATATATGGTATTTAAATTTTTTATAAAACTATTGTCTAACTTCTATTGTTTTTGATATACTATTAATGGTGATTTTATGGAATATAAATTAGTAAGTAAAACTGAAATGGATACTATTGCTTTTGCTCAAAATCTTGAATCTGAAAAGTTTCCTAATATGGTTATTTGTTTGAATGGTGAACTTGGAAGTGGTAAGACAATTTTTACTAAAGGTTTTGCGAATGCTTTAGGTATATCAGAGACTATTACATCGCCAACTTTTAATATAATAAAAGAATACGATGGAGAATTACCTTTATATCATATGGATGTTTATAGACTTGATGGTAATACTGAAGGTGTTGGTATTGAAGAATATTTTAAAAAGAATGGTATTGTTATTATTGAATGGGCTAATACTATTAAAGATATTTTACCTGAAAAAAGATTGGATATAAAATTTAAAATTACTGGGGAAAATTCTAGAGTTTTAGTAATTACTCCTCATGGTAAAGAATACGAAGAATTATGTGAGGCCGTACTTTGAAATATTTATTTATAGATTCAGCGACTACTAATTTGGTGGTCGCTATTATTAATGATGGTAAAATTGCTTATATTTATGACAATAATGACAATCATGATACTTCTAGTAAGATGATGCCTGTATTGGCTTTAGCTTTTGATAAGGCTGGCTTTAAACCTCAAGATATTGATAAGATTTTTGTGGTAACTGGACCTGGTTCTTTTACTGGTATCAGAGTTGGACTTACGGTAGCTAAAACTATGGCCTATTCTTTAAATATTCCTATTGTACCTATTTCTTCTTTGGAAGTGATGGCAAGTGGGAATGGTGGTACAGCTTTGATTAATGCTCGTAGAGGTTATGTATTTGCTGGAACATATGATAATGATTTAAATGATATATATCCTGATAGTTATGTTTTAATGAATGATAGTTTAGCTAAACCATATATTAGTTATGATAATTTTGATTTTGAAACTGTAAAACCTAATATTGATATATTGAAAGTTATTATAAAACACGAAAATGATAAAGATGTTAGTCCACATACATTAAAACCTAATTATTTGAAATTAACTGAAGCTGAGGAAAAGTTAAAAAAACATGATAGAGAAAGTAAATGATATTAATATAGTATTATCTTTTGTAAAAAAACATTTTCCACAGTATAATTTAGAAAAATCTCCTTATGAAAAGATATTGTGCTATAAGGAGATGGATAATATTATTGGTTTTATTTCATATAGTTTGATTTATGAACGTGCTGAACTTAATTATATTGTTGTAGATGAACAATATAGAAGGAAAGGAATTGCTCAAGCGTTAATGGATTATGCTATAAACGATTTGAAAAATAATATGGTGGAAAACTTTAGTTTAGAGGTAAATGTTAATAATAATGTGGCCATTGAATTTTATTTAAAAAATAAATTTGAAATAAAAGCAACAAGACATAATTATTATGCGGATGGCGATGCTTATTTAATGGTTAGAAAAGTGAGGTGATGTTATGTATATTTTAGCGATTGAATCAAGTTGTGATGAGACAAGCGTTAGTGTTATTAAAGATGGATGTGAAGATGTAAGTACAGTTATTTTGTCCCAAATGAATACACATGCGAATTATGGTGGAGTAGTTCCAGAGATTGCTAGTAGAATGCATGTAGAAAATATTACTTTGGTAATTGATGAAGCTTTAAAAAAAGCTAATATGAAAATGGAAGATATTGATGCGATTGCGGTTACTTATGGACCTGGTTTAATTGGCTCTTTATTAGTTGGTTTAATGGCGGCGAAGACTTTAGCTTTTATTTATGGTAAACCATTAATACCAGTTCATCATATTGCTGGTCATATCTATGCGAATAATTTAGTAAAAAAACTTGAATTTCCATTAATTGCCTTAGTGGTAAGTGGTGGTCATACAGAACTTGTTTATATGAAAGAAAATTATAGTTTTGAAAAATTAGGTTCTACTTTAGATGATGCAGTTGGAGAAGCTTATGATAAAGTAGCTAGAGTTATAGGTGTTCCATATCCAGGTGGACCAATAGTTGATAAGTTGGCTTTTGAAGGTAAAGATACATATGATTTGCCTTTACCATTAAATGATGATAGTTATAATTTTAGTTTTAGTGGACTTAAAAGTGCGGTTATTAATTTAGTTCATAATGAAAAACAGAGGGGTAATGAAATTATTAAAGAAAATATGGCAGCATCTTTTCAAAATAGAGTAGTTCAAATTTTGGTTAAAAAAACAATGAAGGCACTTAAGGATAATAATGTTAAAAATTTAATTGTCGCTGGTGGAGTAGCAGCTAATAAAGGATTAAGAACAGCTTTAACTGAAGCTTGTAATAAAGCCAATATTAATTTAATTATTCCTGAGATGAAATATTGTACAGATAATGCGGCAATGATAGGTGCGGCAGGTTATTATGCATATAAAAGAGGAGATATTGCTGGATTAGATTTAAATGCAAAAGCGGTTGTATCATTAAAATAATTATAAAAACTAAAGAGTTTTAATTCTTTAGTTTTTTGGTTTTTTATAATACATTATATCATTTAATGAACAATCTAATATATAACATATTTTAGCTAAAACATCTTTGTCATATCTAGCTATTTTATTATTATAATATCTATCAATTATTTGATGATGTAAGCCTGTTCTTTTGGCTAATTGAGTTTTAGTTAAATGTTTTTTTTCATTATTGTTTTTATATCAAAATGAATATCACCATAGTCAACATAAATGATTATACTGTTATTGTTCATAATATCACCCTTTCTTACCAACCATAACCCCTAATAAAGGCTATATAATAGATGGATGGTATAGTGGAAGTTCTAAAGTAGGAAATCCAGATGATAAATATACAGTTAGTAATAATACAACCCTAACTTCAAAAGCTAAAGTAGATAACATAAGTTTAAGCATATCAACTACAAGTACAACCAATAGTATAACCGTAGTATCAAATGCCAAAGCCGATAGTGGAATAAGTAAATATGAATATAGAATAAATGGTGGAAATTGGATAGATGGTAATACTAGTGCCACTCATAATTTTACAAATCTAAATCAAGGAACAAGTTATACAGTAGAAGTTAGAGTAACATCAAAAAGTGGTAAAACAACAACAGAAACAAAAGAAGTAAAAACAACTAGTTTAGTAGCACCAACCTTTAGTGAAAGTGCAAATAATGAAGGAAAAACAGTTACTATAACATATCCATCTGGATGTGGAAGCACATTAACATGTACCTATCAAAAAGATAGTGAAACAGTAGTAGAAGTAAATAGTACAAAAGCAAATGTATCATTTACAATGAATGGAAGTGTAATAGCAACAGTAACAGATGGAACAAATAATGTAAACAATTCTTATAATGTAACAGGAATAACAAAATTACAAGCAGGGGATATAAAAGGAGGAAGTATAAGTTTATCAAAAGAAGTAGCAATAGATGATGAAGTAATAAGTATTGCAGATACTCCAGATAGTACATTTAAATATCAAGGGGCAACAATAATATGTCAAAATGGAACAAAATATGAAATAGGAGCAAGTACTAAAACATTTTCAATAGATGACCAAAGTTGTGCTTCAGCAATAGTATATCCATCATGGAAATGTAATGATTATACCTTTTTTAGTGTAAATACTTCTCCAGCAAGTATCCCATGGGAATTTACTAAATACGATGGATTAAAAGGAACATTTTTGGATTATACAGCAAGTTCTGATGGAAAATATCGTTATTATGCGAATATTAAACATGCAGCAGGAGCTTCTAGAAATCAAATATCAACTTCAAGAACAATAAATGTAGATAATTACAAGTCATATCAAATAATGGCTTGGTGTACCAATGGTGGAGTAATGTTTATAGGACCAACAAAAACTAAAAATGATTGGCTTCAAAATTTATCAACATCGGTAGAGGTTAGTATGGCTGGTACAAATGCAACAAATGGAAAAAGTATAACAAGTGATATAACAAAATTAAGTGGCGACTATTATTTTGCAATCCAAGAAATATTGACAAATGGAAAAGATAATTCTTGTAATATAAATTATGCGAAATTACTATGTCAAACATATTCCTATGAAAATCCAGGAAATATATCGTTTAGAGAAACTATAAAAAGCGATGGAAAGATAGTTACCGTAGTATATCCATCAGGATGTGGCTCTACAAGAACATGTACATATCAAAAAGATAATGGAGAAGTGGTGGAAGTAACTTCAAATACAGTAGATGTAAATTTTGATAAAAATGGAAATATAGTAGCCAAAGTAACTGATGAAAATGGAACAATGAGTAGTAGTTATACAGTTAGTGGAATAACATCAATATCAGTAGGTACAGTAAGAGGCGGAAGTATAAAATTATCAAAAAATAAATCAATAAATGGAGAAAACATTACATTTACAACATCACCATCTAGTGGATTTTCATATGCAGGAGCAACAGTAGTATGTGGTAATAGTACACATACCATAAGTAGTGGTACAACAGTAAAAATGGGAACAATGGGTGGTTGCAATAGTTCTGCAATTATTTATCCTAGTTGGCGAAAAAGCGATTATACAGTATTTAGACAAAACTCATCTCCAACTACAACAGGTTGGATATCAAGATATGATACAAATGCCTCAGCACCAGCTTGGTGTGCTTACTATGCTGGAACTTCAACGGATACAGAACATTATTATATTTCTATATATAATACTAGCGGTTCTCCAACAAGAGCTCAAGTAACATCACAAAATTTATTTAATTTAACAGATTATAGTACATTATATGTTAGATATATGCCTATGAAAGTTAATACTGGATCAGGTAATGTATCAGGTACAGGAACAAATATATTAGCTGTTATACCACAAAGTGCTGGTCAAAATGCATGGGTACATGCACAGAGTAATCAAGTTAATAGTACTCTTGTTTCTGATGGGGAAAATAGATATTTTAATTTAAATATATCATCATTAAAAGGTAATTACTATTTAGGTTTTCAAATGTTATCTACTAGTGGTTCTCCGTATGGAGTAGATGTGTTAGAAATGATTCTTAGAGGAAAAACTTTTACATATAATGATAGAGGAGTTTAAGAACTATTGTATTTAAAAACATCAGATTAATTTCTGATGTTTTTCAGATATATTTTTTCTAATAAAACAATTAGATAATACATTAAACTAGCCATTATAGCTAATAGTATAACGCCTGTCATTACAAGATTTAAATTAAAGACTTGTGATCCATACATAATTAAATAGCCAACTCCAGCTTTTGACACTAAAAATTCACCCATAATAACTCCAATAAATACTAATCCAATATTTACTTTACAAACGTTTATTAGGTTTGGATAATTGCTTGGTAATATTAATTTAAAAAATATTTGATGTGGTTTAGCTTTAAAACTTTGTAATAATCTTATTTTATTTTTATCAGTTGAAATAAATGCTTGTTGAACATTTATAATGGTTATGATTATTGAAATAAATAGAGCCATTATAATAATTGATTTGGTTCCTGCTCCAGCAATTATGATTATTATAGGTCCTAAAGAAACTTTAGGTAAACTATTTAATATTGTTAAATATGGGTCTATTACTTTAGATAAGAATTTAAATCTCCAGAGTATTGTTGCTATTAAAATACCACCTATGCTAGCAATTAAAAAACTTATTAATACTTCATAAAAGGTAATCCAGAGATGATGGAATAGTGTGCCATCTTTATAAAGGCTTATCATGGTATTTATAATAGATTTTGGACTTGATGATATAAAAGTGTTTATTAATTCATTATCAGCTAAAAATTGCCATATAAAGATAAATAATAAGACAATTAATATTTGAGTAAATTTAATTAGAAAATTATTTATTCTTATTTTTTTTAAATATTTTTTATGTTCTTTGCTATACATGGTAATCAATATCCTTCCATATTTTATCATAGTAATATGAAAATTCTTTGGCTTTTCTATTTTGAATTGGAGTTCCTTTATTTGTTAGTTTTATTTCATAGATATTTTTAATTTTACTTGGTCTATTAGTTAAAACTATTACTCTATCAGCCATTGAAATTGCTTCTGATAAGTCATGGGTTACCATAATAGCACTTTTTTTCTCTTTCTTTATAATTTGATATACGTCATCAGATACAGCTAATCTAGTTTGATAATCTAAAGCGGAAAATGGTTCATCTAAAAATAGGATATCTGGTTTAGTAGCTAATGTTCTTATTAAGGAGGTTCTTTGTCTCATTCCTCCAGATAAATTATTTGGGTAGGCTTTTTTAAAATCTTTTAAACCATAAGTGTCTAATAATTTATTTACATATTCTATGTTGTTTTTAGTTAGGTTATTTTCTAACTCTAATCCTAACAAACAATTTTTATATATATTTCGCCAATCAAATAAGTTATCACTTTGAAGCATGTATCCAAATTTTAAGTTTTTATCTATTTTTATTTCTCCTTCGGAAGCTTTATCTAATCCACATAATATTGATAATATTGTACTTTTACCACAACCACTTGGACCAACAATAGCGACAAATTCACCTTGTTTTAAATTTAATGAAAAATTATCCACAGCTAAAATTTCATTTGTTTTAGTGTGGTAAATTTTTTTTAAGTTTTTAACTTTTAAAATGTCCATTATTTTTTAGAATAAGTATTATCTATTAATTTGTTATAAGGTGCTTCTTTGTCTAGTTCTCCTGCATTTTTAACTATTTCTTCTATATGTTTAAAATCTTCTTTACTTATGTATGTCGTTTCATACCATGAATCGATATCTTTATATCTTTGAATTATATCTATTAATTCTTCTTCTTTAGTATCTGGAAAGTAATCTTTAATGTTTTTAGCTATTTCTTTACTTGTGTGATTATGAACATAATCTAGTCCTTTTTGGATGGCTTTTGTAAATCCTTCAATAATTTTAGGATTTTTTTCAATGTAGCTTTTTTTAGCATTATAGGTTGTGTAAGGAACATTACCTCCTAATTCTCCAATTGATGCGACAATATGTCCATATCCTTCTTTTTCAAGTTCTGATGCGGTTGGTTCAAATAAAGCAACATAATCTCCTGTGCCTCCTATAAATGCCCCCGACATTGAGGCAAAATCAATGCTGGTGTCAATATTTGTTTCACTACTTTTTATGCCATTTTTATTCAAAGCATATTCTAGTGTCATAGCTGGCATACCACCTTTTCTACCACCTATTATATGTTTACCTTTTAAGTCTTCTAATTTAAAATTATCTGTTTTTTCTCTAGCTACTAGGAAACTACCATCTTTTTTAGTTAATCCAGCAAAGTTTATTAAATAATCTTTATTTCCTTGGTTATAGTTATATATTGTGGATTCACTGCCACAGAAGCCAATTTGAACATCACCTGATAAAACGGCTGCTGTAACTTTATCAGCTCCAGATGTTAGAATTATTTCAACATCTAATCCTTCTTCTTCGAAGTATCCTAAGGAATGTGCTATATACTGCGGTGCATAGAAAATACTGTGGGTTACTTCAGCTAGTTTTACTTTAGTGAGATTTTTAGTTTCTTTTTTAGGTTTAAAAACAAAAATTCCAGTTACTATAAGTCCTATAATTAATAAAAATATGATAATTTTTTTCAAAAACATCTCTCCTTTCTAATTCCATAGTATTATATTCATTATTTTTGAAAAGGTTTTGAATTTTGTGGTAAAATGTATATAGGTGATTTAAGTTGAAAAAAATTATTGATAGTAAAGTTGCTTTAATTGATAAAGAAGGTATTATTCATGTAATGGGAGATGCTAATGAGGCAGGTTCACACGCAGCTTATTTTATAGATTATATTAATAATTATTATTTTAATGTCGATACTAATAATTTAACTATTGGAAGTCCTAGGGACCGTTTTGGATATATATTAGGTAGATTTGGTAATGTTATATATTTTAATGATTTGGATTCTTGTATGATGTATTTTCCAGATGAACTTACGGAAAAACAAATAAGTGTTTTGAATAGTTTAGATTTGGGTAATCAAAGAGTTGTTTTATTTTATAATTTACAAGATTTTGGTACGTTTGTCTGTTCTGAAACTATTGGATTAGAGGATGATGAACATATGAATATTCATGAAGTTATGAATGAATATTTAAGTCATGATTATAAATTTACGAGGTGATTTGTATAGAAAAAATTATTGATAGCAAGGTTTTAATTATTGATAAGATGGGTGTTATTCATGCTTTAGGCAGGGTTAATAATTCTAAATATCATGTGAAACTTTTGTTAGATTATTTAAAAGGAAATTATCCTAGTTTGGATATTACAAAATTAAAGATTGGAAGTTCTAGAAATTATTATGGATATATATTTGGAAGATTAGGTAATATTATATACTTTAATGATGTTAATATAAATGGTACAGGAATGTTTTATTTTCCAGATAATCTTACTGAAAAGCAAATTAATACTTTAAATAATTTGGATTTGGGTAATATAAAGGTGGCTATTTGTTATAGTCCTTATAAGGTAAAAAATGGTATAGAATATAGGATGATAGGTTTAGATGGAGAGCATAGTTTGAAAGAGGCAATTGATGAGTTTATGTATAAAGAAAGTAGGATTCGAAGGAGGTAATGCAAGTGGAAAAGATGGACGACTATTGGATGGCTGTTATTAGTAGTGAGGATGATGGATTGATTCGTTTTTTTGGAAGAAAAGATGAAGAATATTTTTTGCATTTGGAAGTTTTAAAGGATTATTTATATACTTATTATAATGATTTAGCAAAACAAATAGGAGCGGATGATTTACATACCAATGAGGAAATTATAATTTATTTAAATACTTTAGGAAATATTGTTTATTTGCATTCAGCTGGTTATGGATTGATATATATGCCTAAAGAGGTTAGTGATAAACAAATTGAATCACTATATCAATTACTTTCTTCATTTCCAAAAACACCTATTTATATAGATTATAATTTAATGAGAAAAAATGGAAAAATTGTTCCTCAAGAGATAATAAATTCAGATGATAGTTTAAGAAATACACAACTTTTAGATAAGTTTTTGAATTTTAAATCATATACAAAGAAGGTAAAATAATGGATGATTATATGGCATCTATTATAAATGGTGGTAAAGAAGATGGAAAAATTACTTATTTAGGTTATAAATTTAATTTTAAGTATCATGCTCAGTGTTTGATTGATTATGCTTCTAAGAAATATCCTAATATTTCAGGTTTTAGTAAACTTGATTATATGAAAGAACCTAATAGTCCTATATATTATTTAACTTTATTAGGGAATATTGTATTTACTAATATATCAGTTGATGGAGAGAAACGAGGAATGTTATATTTTCCTAAAAAAATTTCTGATGAACAAGTAAAAGTGCTATATCAATTTATTAAGACAATAAATTTTTATGATGTTTGGATAGTTTATCATATGACCATGGTGGATGGAATGGTTGTTGGGGAAAGTTTTGATGTAAGTAAGAATTTTTCTTTGGAAAAACAAATAGATAATTTTATCTTTGAGAAGATGAACAAAGAGGTTGGATATGGAAAAAAATATTGATGATTATAAAGCGATAATTATTAATGGTGTAAATGATAAAGGAGACATTGATGGTAATATTGATTTTATTGGTAATATAGATGATTATGATTTTCATGTGGATTGTTTAATTGATTATGGAATTGAAAAATATCCAGATTCTCAAATTTTTAAAGTAATTCCAAATAATTGTGAGCCTAATGTACCTGTATATTTTTTATGTATGTTTAATAATGTGGTTTATTTAAATGTTTCTAGTAGTAGATATGGTAAAAGAGGAATTTTATTTTTACCAGATGAAATAAGTGATAAACAGAAATTAGCTTTGGAAAAGATTTCGGAATTATTAGCAAATATAAATGTAGATATTGTTTATAATATGAGATTTGATGATGGTCTTGTTTATACTGAAGAATTTGACAGTAAAAGAGGTTTTTCATTTAAAGAAGTACTAGATGATTTTTATAATATGGTTTATCAGGATTCTAGTAAAGCAGATAATGAAAAAAAGCCTAGAAATTAGACTTTTTTTAGGTTTCCTTGTTTTAAAAGTTTTAACATTTTTACGTTTTGAGAGTATGAACCATGGTAGTTTTCTATTCCGTTTGCTTTGGCTAATTTTTTACGGTAATTATATGAACTATCCATGTTGATAGATTTTAATGCATCAACTATTGAGCCATGTGTATATTTTTTTGCACTTAAAAATTCATTTGATTTATAGTTATGTGATACTTGGTTAATAGATAGATTATTAGTGGTAGGGTTTGTATGATTATTATTTAAAGTTGAATCTGAAGAATTTGAGGTAGTTTTTTCTTCAGTTTTTTGAACATTAATTAGTTTATTAGAGTCATTTGAATTTTCATTTAATGAAATAAGTGGATTTTCTTTAATATTATTTTTGTTTTGAATTTCTAAATGTAAATGTTTACCATATGCGTTACCAGTTTCGCCAATAGTACCGATTGTTTCTCCTTTTTCTACATATTCTCCTTCCTTAACTGTTATACTCCCATGTTTCATGTGAGCGTATAATGCAGTATTACCATCTGTTTGTTTTATTTTTACATAATTTCCGTAGGTATCTAATCCTTTGCTTTTATGATTTGTACCTTTAATATTATTTACAACTGTTTTGACTGTTCCACCTTTTAAAGCAATAATGTTTGGTTCGCTATTATCACTGGCTACAATATCAATAGCTTTATGATTTGCATCGTAATTATTAGTTATAACTTCGTTCATACTATCTAGAACATGGTTTATCAATTAATTATAATCACCTCCTTTCATAGATTAACATACGACATTTTATAGGTTAATTCCTTTTTTTTTGAAAAATTTTTAAAAAAATTTGATATAATGAATATAAGGTGGTGATAAGTAATGGACTTAAGCACATTAAATGACAAACAAAAAGAAGCAGTTGAGTGGCCTGATGGTCCTTTACTTGTCTTGGCGGGAGCTGGTAGTGGTAAGACATGTGTTTTAACTACTAAACTGGCTTATTTAGTTGAAGAAAAGGGAATTAATCCTTATAATATACTTGCTATTACATTTACAAATAAAGCGGCTAAGGAGATGAAAGAAAGGGCATTTAAGATGCTTGGAAGTGCAGCTTATCACATGCAGATATCGACATTTCACTCTTTAGGGTTGCTTTTGATTAGGGAAAATTATGATAAGTTAGGTTTTGATAAAAATTTTACTATTTTAGATAGTGATGATAGCTTAACCGTTATAAAAAAAATTTTAAAAGATATGAATTTGGATACTAAAATTTATAATCCAAGAGCTATTAGAAATAAGATAAGTAGTGCGAAGAATGAACTTATGGATAGTAATTATTATAGTAGGTTTGCGAATTCAGAATATGAAGAGATAGTTTTAGAAGTTTTTAGAAAATATGAGCAGAAGATTCTTAAAAATAATTCAATGGATTTTGATGATTTATTATTACTTCCGATTAAGTTGTTTAAAAAATATCCAGAGGTTTTAGAAAAGTATCAAGATAGGTTTAGATATATATTAGTTGATGAGTATCAGGATACTAATGAGGCGCAATATATTTTGATAAAAATGCTTAGTAAAAAGTATAAAAACATATGTGTGGTTGGTGATTTGGACCAATCTATATATGGATTTAGAGGAGCTAATTTCAGAAATATACTTAATTTTGAAAAGGATTATCCTGAGGCTAAGGTAGTACCTTTAGAGGAAAATTATAGGTCAACTGGTAATATTTTGAATGTAGCGAATGATATTATTAAACATAATAAACAGAGGAAAGATAAGAATTTATGGACTAAGAATGTTGATGGACCAAAGATAAAATATCACAGAGCTTATGATGAAAAAGATGAAGCTAATTATGTGATGGAAGAAATTAAGAAATTAATTATTAGTGGTGAAGAAAAGTCAAATATTGCGGTTTTATATAGGACTAATGCGCAGTCTAGAAATATGGAAGAGGCTTTACTTAGAGAAAATATTCCTTATAAAGTGGTTGGTAGTTTTTATTTCTATAATAGGAAAGAAATTAAGGATTTAATTAGCTATTTGAAGTTAATATATAATTCCAATGATGATGTTAGTTTAATGAGAATTATTAATGTTCCTAAAAGACAAATTGGACCTAAGACAATAGAAAATTTAGCTACTAAGGCTTTAGATAAAGGTGTATCTTTATATGAAGCTATTGAGAGTGGTAAGGAGTTAGAGTTTAAGAAGTCAATCGATAGGTTAAAAAAAGAGAGTGAAAATATTTCACTTACGGAGTTAGTTGAACTTATTTTAACGGAATCGGGTATTCGAAAGGAACTTGAAAATTCTAAGACAATAGATGGGGAAATTAGACTTGAAAATTTGGAAGAGTTTAAGTCTATTACGAAAAATTTTGAAGAGAATAATGGTGTTATTTCTTTGGAGGAGTTTTTACTTGAGATAAGTTTAGTTTCGGATATGGAGGAACATAAAAATAATAATGATGTGGTAACTTTAATGACAATTCATTCGGCTAAAGGATTAGAGTTTGACCACGTATTTATTATTGGTTTAGAGGAAGGTTTATTTCCTCATTCAAATTGTTTAGATAGTCCAGATGAGATTGAAGAAGAAAGGCGTTTATGTTACGTAGCAGTAACTAGAGCTAGAAAAACACTTACTTTGGTAAATGCTCAAAGGCGTATGCTTTATGGTAATACAAATTGTAATCCCCCTAGTAGGTTTATTTTGGAGATTAGTGATGAGTATTTAGATAAGGATACTAAGGATGATGTTAAATTTAATAAAGAGGAAATGATAGATAAAACGATTGAATATAGTGTTGGTGACCATGTGATTCACGATATTTATGGTGAGGGTGTGGTTGTGGCAATTGGTACTGTTTTGTCGATTGCTTTTAGTCATCCTTATGGAATTAAGAAGATAATGAAAGGTCATAAGAGTATTAGAAAGGTATAGGTGATTTATAATGATTTTATCAATTATCGATTCAATTAATGAGTTTATTGAGCCAGCAAAAGCTTGGATAGAGAGTAATCATAACAATCCATTTATGTGGTTAGCGTTTGTTTTGATTGGTATTGCTGTTTTTGCTCTTACTTATAGTGCACTTAATAAAAACAATCAATAGGATGATTTATTTTGGAATATACATTAGTTATTATGGCAGCTGGTTTAGGGAGTAGATTTGGCTCTTTAAAACAGATTACTCCTATTGGACCTAATGGGGAGTTTATTATTGACTATTCGGTTTATGATGCCATTAGGGCAGGGTTTAATAAGATTGTATTTATTATTAGAAAAGATTTTTATGAGGATTTTAGGAATACTATTGGTAAGAGATTAGAAGGTAAGGTTAAGGTAGAGTATGTATTTCAAGAGCTTGATGATTTGCCTTCTGGTTATGTTCCTTCTAAAGAAAGAGTAAAACCTTGGGGTACTGCAGCGGCTATTTATAGTGCGAGAAATGTTATTAAAGGTTCTTTTGCAGTTATAAATGCGGATGATTTTTATGGGTTTGAAGCTTATAAGAAGCTATTTCAGTATGTGTCTTTAAATCAAGGTATGGTTTTAGGATATAAGGCCTGTAATACGATGTCTTTAAATGGAAGTGTTAAAAGAGGAATTATTTCGTTTTTTGATGGTAAATTGAAAGGTATTTTGGAAAGCAAATTAGAAGTTTTAGGTAATAAAATAATAGCTAGTCCACTTGATGGAAGTACTTCTTTTGATATTCCTTTAGATATTTTAGTTTCGATGAATGCTTTTGTTTTTACTGTTGATATTCTGAAGGCTATTTGTGATAATTTTACTTTATTTTTAGATAAACATAATGATTTAGATAGTGAGTATTTAATTCCTGATGTTGTTAATAGTGAGGTTTCTAAAGGAAATATTTCTCTATATGTATGCAATACTGATTCTAAATGGCATGGTGTTACTTATAAGGAGGATAAGGGTGCGGTTGTAGAGGCTATTAATAATTATATTAGTAGTGGTGTTTATCCCAAAAAATTGTTTTAAAAAAGTACGTTTTTGTCGTACTTTTATTATTTGTAGTATTTTAGTTTTTATTTCAATGTTAAATTATTTTATTTGTATATTTTGCACGAAAAAAATAATAAAAACCGTACATTTTGTACGAAAATTTAATTTTTTAAAAAATTATTGAAGTTTAATTCATATTTCTTTATAATTATTATTAGGTGGAAATTATGATAGAAAAAAGGATACAAGAGTTAACGGATATTATTAATAGAGCTAATAAGGATTATTATGTGAATGATAATCCTACAATTACTGACCAAGAATATGACAGATATATGGAAGAACTTATGAGACTTGAGGAGGCTCATCCAGAGTTTAAGAAGATAGATTCACCAACACAAAGGGTTGGTAGTGAGGTTATTTCTTCGTTTAAAAAGGTTAAACATGAAATTCCAATGCTTTCACTTGGAGATATTTTTAATGAGGAAGAAATTATTCTTTTTGACGAAAGGGTAAAAAAAGTTGTTAAACATCCTAAGTATGTAGCAGAACTTAAAATGGATGGGCTTTCTGTTTCACTTTTATATAAAAATGGAGAGTTAGTTCGTGCGGCTACTCGTGGAGATGGGGTTACTGGAGAAGATATTACACATAATGCGAAGACGATTAAGGATATTCCTTTAAAGATAAATAAGCCTATTGATATTGAGGTTAGAGGCGAAATTTATATGAGTAAAGCTTCTTTTAAAAAATTAAATGAGGAAGGAGCGAATTTTGCAAATCCACGTAATGCGGCGGCTGGGAGTGTTAGACAGTTAGATTCGAAGGTGGCAGCTAGTAGAAATTTATCTTGCTATATTTATCATTTGCCAGATCCTGAGGATTATAATATTTATACGCACTATGATGCTTTAAATTTTATGGGTGAACTTGGGTTTAAAATTAATCCTAATAATAGAAAAATCAATAATATAAATGAACTTATGGAATATGTTGATTATTATACTAAGGAAAGACCTAATTTACCTTATGAAATAGATGGTATTGTTATTAAAGTTAATGATTTGGCTGATCAAAAAAGATTGGGTTATACGGCTAGGAGTCCTAAATGGGCAATTGCTTATAAGTTTCCAGCTGAAGAAGTTTTAACTAGGGTTAAGGATATTATTTGTACGGTTGGTAGAACTGGACAGGTAACACCTAGTGCGATATTAGAGCCTGTGCGTGTTATGGGGTCATTAATATCTAAAGCTACTTTACACAATGAAGATTATATATTGAGTAAGGATATACGTATTGGCGATATTGTTTCGATTAAGAAAGCAGGAGATGTTATTCCTGAGGTCGTGAAACCGATTGTTGAAAGAAGAAATGGAACTGAGAAAAAATTTAATATGGTGGAAAAGTGCCCTATATGTGGAGAAGAGTTAACTAGAAAAGAAGATGAGGCGGCTTATTACTGTTTGAATGAATACTGTCCAGCTAGAAAACAAGAAAAATTATTTCACTTTACTTCTCGCCATGCGATGAATATAATTGGTTTTGGGGATAGGATAATTGAAGATTTCTATAATTTAGGTTATTTAAAAGATGATAGTGATTTTTATCATTTATCTGAACATAAAGAAGAGTTAAAAGAGCTTGAAGGATTTGGAGAAAAAAGTATCGAAAAATTATTAGATGAAATAGAAAAAAGCAAAAATAATTCTTTAGAAAGATTATTATTTGGACTTTCTATTCGTCATGTAGGAACTAAAACGGCGGATATTTTGGCAAGAGAGTTTAAGAATATGGATAATTTAATGAATGCCAGTTTTGAAGATTTAGCTTTAATTAAAGATATTGGAAATATAATAGCTAAAAGTGTTTATGACTTCTTTAGAGATGAAAATAATATTGATTTGATTAATAAACTTAAAGAATATGGTGTTAATATGAGTTATCTTAAAGAGGTAAGTAATAAAGAAACTGTATTTAGTGATAAGACTTTTGTATTAACTGGGACACTAGAAAGATTTACTAGAGATGAAGCTAAAGCTAGGATAGAACAGTTAGGTGGCACTGTAAGTAGTAGTGTTAGTAAGAAAACAAGTGTGGTTATTGCGGGAGTAGAGGCTGGAAGTAAACTTACTAAAGCTAAAGATTTAGGTATTACTATATGGGATGAAGAGACTTTTATTAATAATTTATCTAGGTATTAAAAAATGTAGGCTAGTTTTACCTACTTTTTTGTTTTGGATGGTTCATAAAGTAATCTTTTAGATTTCCATGAACATTATTATTTTTAAAATCTTCATAAAATTGTTCGCATGGAATTTCAGATACTATTTTAGGTGTTACTAAATTGTAAAATGTATTGGTATTCCATATTATGTTATTTGATAGGTCATAGATTATATTTTCGTTTTGCTGAAATGAGTGAAGGAAAAGCATGTTAGAAAATATATCTGGGATAAAAGCGGTTACGATGTTAAAATCTTTTTGTAAGTATTTAGCGCATAGTTCATGGCATCTTCTAGACGTATTTCCATTATATAAATCGATGTATAATGTTTTTAATGATTGATTATTAGTTATAAGTTTTTTTATTAATTCAAAATAATTTCCTATAATTAATCTAAACTTTATTTCGGCATCTGGGGTGCGAATTATTTTTGTTTTTCCTTTTAAATTAGTAGTGCTGATATAAGGAATGTGATATTGACTAGGTTGTCTTAATATTTTTGCTTTAAATTGTTTTGTTGCATAGCTTACTAATATGTTGTAAATAATTCCATTTTTATTTAATTTTGCTTTTTCTTCTAATCCATCATTTATTATTTTTGTAAAAATTTTTTCATAATTGTCAGTGTTTAGACCGCTAATGATTTTACTTTGCTGAAGATAATTTTCCCGTAAATCATTATATTCATTTTTATGTGTATAATCATTTATAATCATAATCTTTCTCCTTTGGGGTATTATTTTAACATTGTTTTTAATATTGTCAAATTAAAAAAATTATTTTTTTAGCACTCATATATTGACAGTGCCAGCATATAATGTTATAATGAAGTAGCAATCCAGTAAAAAGAGTGCTAAAAGAGGTGATGAGATGCTTACAAAAAGGCAGGAAGAACTTTTAAAATTAATTGTTGAGAATTATATTAAAACAGCAACTCCAGTTAGTTCGAAGGCTTTATGTAAAAAGATGAAGTGTTCGAGTGCGACTATTAGAAATGAAATGGCTGCTTTGGAAGGTTTCTCACTTCTACAAAAAACGCACATTTCATCTGGTAGAATTCCTAGTGATAAGGGATACAGATATTATGTAGATAATATTATGGTTCCGAAGGAGTTAAATGGTGAAGATATGTTAAAGCTGAAACAGATATTTTCAAATAATGCATTAGTACTTTCTGATGCGATTACGAAAAGTATGGAAATTGTTTCAGAGCTTACGCATTACACAGCGGTAGTTTTAGGTCATTCTTCTAGTGATAATAAAATTGCCAAAGTTGAGGTAGTGCCAATTGATGATAATAAAATGATTGCTATTGTTATCACTGATAAAGGACATGTGGAAAACCGTAATGTAATTATTGAGGGTAATGTCAGTAAAGCTGAGGTTAAGCAAACTACTGATATAATTAGTAAGTTAATTGTGGGAGTTCCTTTAAGTGAGGTTAGTCAGGTTTTGGAATTTGAGGTTAAACCGATTATTACAAGATATGTGAAAGAACATGATGCTTTATATAATGCTTTTTATAATGCGTTTAGTGATTTTGCAAGTAAACCACATATTAGAATGAGTGGAACAAATAATTTACTTATGGAACCTGAATTTGATGATGCTAGTAAGATAAGAAGTTTACTTAATAAGTTTGAGGATAAGGAACTTATTAAGAGTATTAAAGCTGATGATGATGAAATTAAGGTTTATATTGGTAGTGAAAATAGTATTGATGATGATGTATCAATTATTAAGACTAGCTTTTACAAAGATGGCACGGAAGGAACAATTGCTTTGATTGGTCCAAAAAGGATGGAATATGGCCGGGCTGAAGCATTACTTAATTACATTAAAGAAAATATAGGTAGGTGATTAATAAGTGGATAAAGAAAAAAAATATGAAAAGCATGAAGATAAACATGAAAAGCATTATGATAAACATAAGCATCATGATAAGCATGATAAAAAATGTGATTGTCATGATAAAGAGTGCAAATGTCATGAAAAGCATGAGAAATGTGATTGCCATGATAAACACGAAAAATGTGAATGTCATGATGATAAGAAGTTAGAAGAAGCTAATAAAAAAATAAAAGAATTAGAAGAAGAGGTATTAAAGGCAAAGGCTGACAATATTAACTATAGAAAAAGAAAAGATGAAGAAGTTAGTAAGATGTTAGAGTTTGCGAATGAAGATATTGTGAAAGATATTTTACCTTCAATCGATAATTTTGAAAGAGCAATTAATTTAGATGATGATAATTTAGATGATGAGCTTTCAAAATTCTTGGCAGGTTTTAAAATGATTTATTGTCATTTGGTAGAGGTTTTAGAAAAATATGATGTTAAAGCTATCGATGACAAAGGTAAAGCATTTGATCCTAAACTTCATCAAGCTGTACTTACTGAGAAAGTGGAAGGCGTAGAAAGTGGTATGGTAGTTGAAGTTATGCAGAAGGGTTATATGCTTAAAGATAAGGTTATTAGACCAGCTATGGTCAAAGTTAGTGAATAAAGAAAGGAATGATTATATATGAGTAAAACTATAGGTATTGACTTAGGTACAACTAACAGCTGCGTTGCTGTATATGAAGGTGGCGAAGCTAAGGTTATTGCGAATCCAGAGGGTTCAAGAACAACTCCATCTGTTGTTGCATTTAAAAATGGAGAGATTATCGTTGGTCAAGCAGCTAAAAACCAAATGGTAACTAATCCTGATACAATTGCTTCTATTAAAAGATTAATGGGAACTAGTAAAAAGGTTAAAGCTAATGGTAAGGAGTATACTCCAGAAGAAATTAGTGCAATGATTTTAGGAGATTTAAAGAAAACAGCTGAGGCTTATTTAGGTGAGACTGTTAAAAAAGCAGTTATTACTGTTCCAGCATACTTTAACGATGCTCAAAGGCAAGCTACTAAGAATGCTGGTAAGATTGCTGGTTTAGAGGTTGAAAGAATTATCAATGAACCAACCGCAGCAGCTTTAGCTTATGGTATGGATAAGCAAGATAAGACTGAACAAATCTTAGTTTACGATTTAGGTGGAGGAACATTTGATGTTTCTATTCTAGAAATCGGAGACGGTGTATTTGAGGTTAAATCTACTAGTGGTAACAATCATTTAGGCGGAGATGATTATGACCAAAGAATTATTGATTATTTAGTTAAAGAGTTTAAGAAATCTAATAGTATTGATTTATCTAAAGATAAAATGGCTATGCAAAGATTAAAAGATGCAGCTGAGAAAGCTAAGAAAGATTTAAGTGGTATGACAACTACTAATATTTCTTTACCATTTATTTCACAAGGTGAAGATGGACCAGTTCATTTGGATATTAGTTTAAGTAGAGCTAAGTTTGAGGATTTAACTCGCGATTTAACTGATTCTACTTTAGAGCCTGTAAGAAAAGCTTTAAAAGATGCGAAACTTACTAAGAAAGATATTGATAAAGTATTATTAGTTGGTGGTTCTACAAGAATGCCTAGAATTGCTGAAATTATTAAAGAAGAACTTGGACAAGAGCCTAGTAAAGGTGTTAACCCTGATGAGGTTGTGGCTATGGGTGCAGCTATTCAAGGTGGTGTGTTAACTGGTGATGTTAATGATATCGTTTTACTTGATGTTACACCACTTTCACTTGGTATTGAAACTTTAGGAGGAGTATGTACAGTACTTATTCCAAGAAATACGACTATTCCAACTAGTAAATCACAAGTGTTCTCTACGGCTGCTGATAATCAACCGGCTGTTGATATTCACATTTTACAAGGTGAAAGACCAATGGCAGCTGATAATAAAACGCTTGGTAATTTCCAATTAACTAATATACCACCAGCTCCAAGAGGAGTTCCACAAATCGAAGTTACATTTGATATTGATGCGAATGGTATTGTTAATGTTAAGGCTAAAGATTTAGGTACTAATAAGGAACAATCAATTACTATTACATCTTCAACTAATTTATCTGATGATGAAATTGATAAGATGGTTAAGGAAGCTGAAGCTAATAAACAAGCTGATGAAAAACGTAAAGAGGAAGCAGATGTTAAAAATGAAGCTGAACAAATGATTTTTGCGACTGAGAAAGCTATTAAAGATTTAGGTGATAAATTAGATGATAAAGATAAGAAGGCAGCAGAAGATTTAGTTAAAGATTTAGAAGAAGCACTTAAGAAAGATGACTTAGATGATATTAAAGCTAAAAAAGATAAATTACAAGAGAAAGCTATGGAACTTGGTGCGAAAGTTTATGAAGAAGCTGCTAAAAAAGCACAAGCAGAGCAAGCTTCAAATGAAAAATCAGATGATAAAGATAGCAAAGATAAAGATGTAAAGGACGCTGAATACGAAGAAAAATAGAAGTTCTAGGAGACTAGAACTTTCTCTTTATGAAAGGAAATGTTATGACTATAAAAGATAAAACTAGGGATGAGATTGATGATAAGTATAAGTGGGATTTAAGTCAGATTTATAAAACTGAAGATGAATGGCTTAAAGACTTTGAATATGTTAAAGCAAGTGGTGATAAGTATTTAGAATTTAAGGGCAAGCTTAATAATGCAGATAATATATTAAATTATTTTAAGTTTGATGAAGAGTTTTCTAAAAAAGCTGATAGTTTATATATGTATGCAGCTTTAAAGTTTGATGAGGATACTAGTAATAGTAAGTATCAAGAGCTTAAAGGAAAGATTGAAAAAGTGCTTACAGATTTATCAGCTAAGACTTCATTTGTCATTCCTGAGATGCTTAAGCTTTCAAAAGAAGATTTTGAGAGATTTATGGAAGAGGCTTCTGAACTTAAGATGTATGACTATGAATTTAAAAATATTCTTAGAATGAAAGACCATATTTTATCTGATAAGGAAGAAGAATTACTGGCTAGTTTAAGTAAGAGTTTGAATAACAGTGAAGATACGGCTAGTTATTTAAGAAATTCGGATATGAAGTTTGGAATTATTAAAGATAGTTTAGGTAATGATGTGGAGCTTTCTAATACTAATTTTTCTAAATATATTATGGATAATGACCGTGAGGTTAGAAAGAGTGCTTTTTATACTTTATATAAGGAGTATGAAAATTTACAAAATACTTTTGCCTCTAGTTATAGTGGCAAGGTAAATACTGATAATGTGCTTGCTTTAAGGCGCGGGTTTAAGGATGCGCGAGATGCGGCTTTATTTGGAAGTAATATAGATAGTAAGGTTTATGACAATTTGATTCATGTTTTGCACGATAATTTATCTATTATGGATGATTATTATGCTTTAAAAAAAGAGGTTATGGGATTAGATGAAGTGCATATTTATGATATTTATAGTAGTTTAGTTCCAGAGTCTAGTCAAAGTTATACTTTTGAAGAGGCTAAGAAAATTGTTTTGGATGCTTTATCTATTTTAGGTGATAATTATATTACCGATTTAAATAAGGCTTTTGATGAAAAATGGATAGATGTTATGCCAAGTAAAGGTAAAAAAGGTGGGGCATATTCATGGGGAAGTTATACGACTAATCCATATTTACTTTTGAATTTTAATGGTAAGTATGATGATGTTTCTACTTTGGCTCATGAGCTTGGTCATTCGATGCATTCATATTATTCTAATAAAAATAACCCTTATATATATCATCAGTATAAGATATTTGTGGCTGAGGTTGCTTCACAGGTTAATGAGTTAATTTTGGCTAGATATTTGATTAACCATACTTCTGATAAAAGTGAGAAGTTAGCTATATTAGACAGTTTGATGGAGCTATTTAAAGGTTCGATTGTAAGACAGACAATGTTTGCTGAATTTGAATATTTAACGCATAAGAAGGAATCAGAAGGAACTGTTTTGACTAGTGAGTTTTTATCTAATGAATATTATAAGTTATATGAAAAATATTCTGGTCATAATATGATTAGTGATAAAGAGATTAGATATGAATGGGAAAAGATTCCACATTTCTATTATGACTTTTATGTGTATCAATATGCGACAGGGTTAGCGGCAGCTAATTATATAGCAGAAAATATTATGAAAGGTGATAAAGTGGCTTTGAATAATTATTTGAAGTTTTTAACTTTAGGTGGTAGTCAGGATCCAATAGATGAGCTTAAGGTAGCTGGTGTTGATATGAATAGTCCTAAGGTTATAGAGCAGGCACTTGATACATTTAGAGGTTTAATTGATGAGTTTAAAAATATTTACCGAAGTAGGTGATTAGATGAATAAAAGAGATTATTATGAAGTATTAGGCGTTTCTAAAGATGCGAGTGAAGCTGAGATAAAAAGTGCTTTTAGGAAGTTAGCTAAGAAATACCATCCAGATGTTTCTAAGGAGCCAGATGCGGCTGAGAAGTTTAAAGAAGCGCAGGAAGCTTATGCTGTTTTATCTGATGAAAATAAAAGAAGACAGTATGACCAGTTTGGGCATGCGGCCTTTAGTGGAGGCGCTGGAGGTGCTGGCGGCAGTTATGGTGGCTTTTCAGGCTTTGATTTTGGTGATATAAATTTAGATGATATTTTTGATATGTTTGGTGGTGGCTTTTCTTCAGGCTTTGGTTCTTTTGGTGGAAGAAGTTCTAGAGGAAGTAGAAAACAAAAAGGACCAGATAGAGTTATTCAAATTGATTTAGATTTTGAAGAGGCTGCATTTGGATGTAAGAAAACGATTAATTTAACTTTGAATGAGAAATGTGATGACTGTGGTGGGGCTGGTGGACATGGCTCTAAGACTTGTGATAAATGTCATGGCTCTGGTACGATTACTGGTCAGCAACAAACTTTATTTGGTTCATTTATGACAAGAACAACTTGTGATAAATGTGGTGGAAGTGGAACTATATTTGAAAACACTTGTAAAACTTGCCGTGGAACAGGCAGGGTTAAGAAAAATAAAGATATTGAGGTTACGATTCCAGCTGGTGTAGATACTGGGAATCAACTTAGAATTTCTGGTAAAGGGGAAGCTGGAGTTAATGGTGGACCTAATGGCGATATTTATTTAGAGTTTTATGTTAGAAAACATCCAATATTTGAAAGAGAAGATAATGACATTTATTTAGATATGCCAGTTACGATTACGGATGCGGTACTTGGAGGTAAGATAGAAGTTCCGACTTTATATGGTACAGTTAAGGTTAGTGTGCCAGCAGGTTCTTCAAGTGGAGATAAACTAAGACTTAAAGGTAAGGGTGTATCTGATGTGAATAATGGCCGTAAAGGTGATATGTATATTATTTTAAATGTTATTACACCTAAAAAATTATCAAGAGACCAAAAGAAATTATTTGAATCTTTAGCTAAAACTGATTTAGATGATTCTAAAGAGTTTGATAAAATTAAGAAATATTTGTAAGTAGCTGTTATGGCTACTTTTTTTCTGACTAATTTAAAGTTAATGTCATGCTGTTTTTAAAATCAACATTTGACTTTTATTAATGTAAAGGAATCATAGGTTTTATAATTTATATTTTTTTTGATTTTGTTTGACTTTTTTAATGATATTTGTTATATTTGTTTAAAATTAGTAAAGGTGGTAGTATGGAAAATATTGATATAAGTGAATTTAAAAAGAATAGTTTTGTAGATATTATTAAAGAATTACTTAATGTTAATAATGGTTATGTTACTTCTAAATTATTAACTAGTCTTGGAATACATAGGATGTATTTAAAGATTATGGTGGAAAAAGGTTTGATAAAGAAAGTTGGAACTGGTATTTATATGAGTACTGATAAAGAGGAAGATGATTATTTTATATTTTCTTTAGATTTATCAAATGTTATTTATTCGCATTTTTCGGCTCTTTTTCTTCAGGGCTTTTCTAAGGATAAAAGTAGTAAATTTGATATTACTGTTTGTAATAATTATTTTAATTATAAGTTAAAAAAACATAATGTATTTTATGTTAGTAAAGATATTTATGAACTTGGGCTTATAGAAGTTAAAACTAAGTTTGGTAATATAGTTAAAGTTTATGATTTGGAAAGGTCAATATGTGATATTATTAAATCCCTTAAAAGGTTAGATTTGGATATGGTGAAGTATAGTATTAAAAAATATTTAAAAAGTGGTAAAAAAGATATGAAAAAGTTGTTTGTGTATGCGGAAAAGTTGGGTTGTAAAGAAGAAGTGATAGATATTGTCAGTTTACTTTATGATGGCAAATTAAAAGATTTGGAGGTTTACTATGAATGAGATTATTAATAAGGATGATATAAAAATAGAAAATTTAATTTATGAGATAAGAGGAAAACAAGTAATGTTTGATAGTGATTTGGCTAGACTTTATGAATGTGTGAATGGAACTAAGACTATTAATTTAGCTGTTAAAAGGCATATCAATAGATTTCCAGAAAGATTTATGTTTAGGCTTACTAAAGAAGAATATGATTATTTGCGGTTTCAATTTGAAACCACAAACATTAGTAATATGTCTAGAAGTTTACCATATGTTTTTACAGAACAAGGAGTAGCTATGCTTGCAACTGTTCTTAGGACGAAGGTTGCAGAAGATGTCAGTATAAAGATTATGGATGCTTTTGTAGCTATGAGAAAGTATATATCATCTAATTTTCTTGAACAAAAATATATTAATAATATGGTATTAGAAGATCATGATAAAATTAAAGTTTTAGAAGAATTTTTTAATAAATTAGAAGCAAAGAAAAAAATAAATGAAATATATTTTGATGGTCAGATTTATGATGCATACTTTAAAATTCAAGATATATTTAAGGAGGCTAAGGAAGAACTTATTATAATAGATGGGTATGCAGATAATACTATTTTAGATATTGTTAAAAGATTAAAAGTAGATGTTAAAATTATAATCAAACCAAATAATTTATTAACTAGGCAAGACATTTTAAAATATAATAAGCAATATAAGAATTTAAAAGTTAAGTTTGATAATAGTTTTCATGATAGGTATTTTATTTTAGATAGAAAAACGGTTTATCACTGTGGTACAAGCATAAATAGAATAGGTTATAAGACGTTTTCTATTACTTTGATTGGTGATGAAGAAGTATGTAATTTACTTTTGGATAAGGTTAATAAAATAAATTAGTTAAATTACAGGTTTACATGAGCTTGTAATTTTTTTGTGAAACATATGTTTTTTTGTTGACTAGTATTTTCAGACATATTATAATTTTGTCTGGAAAGTAGGATGATGTTATGGAAGCATGGAAAAATTTTAAAGAAGGAAAATGGACGAAAGAAATTAATGTCAGTGATTTCATTAAATCTAATTATACAAAATATGATGGTGATGAATCATTTTTAAAAGGTACTACTAAAAAGACAGATAGTGTTTGGGGAAAATGTTCTGAACTTTTAAAAGAGGAATTAAAAAAGCATGTTTTAGATATTGATACACTTCATATGAGCTCTATTAATGCTTTTGAACCTGGATATATAAATGAAGATGATGATGTAATTGTTGGTCTGCAAACTGATGCACCACTTAAGAGAATGGTTAATCCTTATGGCGGTATTAGAATGGTTTATCAAGAGTTGGAAGCTTATGGTTATAAATTAGACCCAACTGTTGATAAATATTTTAACGAATTTAGAAAGACACATAATCAAGGTGTTTTTGATGCTTATACTGATGAAATTAGAAGAGCAAGACATAATGGTTTACTTACAGGACTTCCTGATGCTTATGGTAGAGGAAGAATTATTGGAGACTATCGAAGAGTTGCTTTATATGGTATTGACTATTTGATGGAGCAAAAGAAAAATGAATGGGATAATAAGTTATTAGGTCCAATGACTGATGATTTGATTAGACTTAGAGAAGAAGTTTCAATGCAGTATAGAGCTTTAGATGAGATTAAGAAGATGGCTGCAAGATATGGATTTGATATTTCTAAGCCAGCTACTAATTCTAAAGAAGCTGTGCAGTGGACTTACTTTGGTTATTTAGCTTCTGTTAAAGAAAATAATGGGGCAGCTATGAGTTTAGGTAGAGTAGATGCATTTTTTGATATTTATTTTGAAAGAGATTTAAAAGAAGGTTTAATTACAGAGGAAGAGATTCAAGAGTTAATTGATCAGTTTGTTATTAAACTTAGACTTGTTAGGCATTTAAGAACTCCTGATTATGATGAGTTATTTTCTGGAGATCCAACTTGGGTAACGTGCTCTATTGGTGGAATTACTAATGAGGGCGAAAGCATGGTTACTAAGACAAGCTATAGAATTTTAAATACTTTAACTAATTTGGATACTTCACCAGAACCTAATATGACGGTTTTATGGTCTGTTAAGTTACCTGAGGCTTTTAAGAAATACTGCGCAAAAATGAGTATTGAAACAGATGCTATTCAATATGAAAATGATGATGTTATGAGACCTGTTTATGGTGATGATTATGCGATTGCGTGCTGCGTTTCGGCAATGCGTGAGGGTAAGGATATGCAGTTTTTTGGAGCTAGATGTAATTTAGCTAAATCACTTTTATATGCAATTAATGGTGGTACTGACGAGAGAACT
Organism: uncultured Bacilli bacterium; assembly: GCA_944329375.1. Lineage (GTDB taxonomy): Bacteria > Bacillota_I > Bacilli_A > RF39 > UBA660 > Coprosoma. The sequence goes on from CALVIB010000010.1 coordinate 26,899, forward strand.
GGGGAGTTAGTTGTCGAAGGTTTTGATAAAATAACTGATGAGGTACTTGATTATGATAAGGTTAAAGATGCTTACTTTAAAATGATTGAAAAAGAAGCTGATATTTATTCTAATGCGATGAACATTATTCACTATATGCATGATAAATATGCTTATGAAGCTGGACAAATGGCTTTACATGATACTTTTGTCAATAGACTAATGGCTTATGGTGTGGCTGGACTTTCAGTGGCGACTGATTCACTTTCAGCTATTAAGTATGCAGAGGTTAGACCAATTAGAAATGATAAAGGTATTGCTATAGATTTTGAGATAGATGGAAACTATCCTAAATATGGTAATGATGATGATAGGGTAGATAATATTGCGAAAGAAATATTAGATAAGATGTTTAAGGAACTTTCTAAACATAAATGTTATAGAAATGCACATCCAACTTTATCAGTCCTTACTATTACTTCTAATGTGGTTTATGGTGAAAAAACTGGAGCTACTCCTGATGGTAGAAAAGCTGGTGAGCCTTTCGCACCTGGGGCTAATCCAATGCATGGTAGGGATAGTAGTGGAGCAATTGCCTCACTTAATTCAGTTGCTAAACTTGATTATGCGAATTGTTGCCGTGATGGTATTTCTAATACATTTAGTATTGTTCCATCTTCTTTGGGTCACTCTTTAGAAGAGAGAGTTGAAAATTTAGTTTCTTTGCTTGATGGTTATTTTGTTCAAGGAGCACATCATTTAAATGTTAATGTTTTAAATAGAGAAATGTTAATAGATGCAATGAACAACCCTGATAAATATCCACTTTTAACAATTAGAGTATCTGGTTATGCTGTTAGATTTAATAGACTTACAAGAAAACAACAAGAGGAAGTTATTGCAAGGACATTCCATGAAAAAATGTAGTGGTTCGGTTGATTCGATTGAGACTATGGGCCTAGTTGATGGCCCTGGTATTAGAACGGTTGTGTTTTTGACCGGATGTAAACTTAGATGTTTATATTGTCATAATCCAGAAATGTGGACTAAGGGTAAGGATAATTATACACCAGAGGAGTTAGTTAAAAAAATAATTAGAAATAAACCTTATTTTGGTAAAAAAGGTGGAGTAACTTTTTCTGGTGGAGAGCCACTTTTACAAATAGATTTTTTGACCAAGTGCTCTAAGTTACTTAAAAAAGAAGGAATTAATATTGCTTTAGATACAGCTGGTGTTGGTCTAGGTAATTATAAAGAAATATTAGATTTAGTGGATTTAGTTATATTTGATGTTAAGTATACTGATGGTGATGGTTATGAAAAGTTAACTGGCCATAATATGCTTGAGAGTGAAAGATTTATTCGAGAGTTAAATAAAAGTGGTAAGGATGTATGGATTCGTCAGGTTATTGTGCCTGGGATGATGGATAGTGAAGAATATATTAATAGTTTAGCTAAGTATATTTTGAAAATTAAGAATGTTCAAAAAATAGAGTTTTTAACATTTCATCATTTGGGTTTTTCTAAGTATGATGAACTTAATTATTTGAATCCTTTAGAAGGTACGCCTGAGATGGATAAAGATAAATGTGATGAGTTATATAATAAGTTTATGAAAAAATATAATGAATTAAAGGAGAATTTATGATATTTATATGGTATCCGAAGTGTTCGACATGTAAAAAAGCTAAGAAATGGCTGGATGATAATGGGATTAAATATACTTTAAGGGATATTGTTTTAGAAACACCCACAGAAGAAGAGCTTAGTAAATGGGTAAAAGAAAGTGATTTAGATATTAAAAAGTTTTTTAATACTTCTGGCAATAAATATAGAGAACTTGGACTCAAAGATAAGTTAGATAATATGAGTTTTGATGAGAAAGTTAAGTTGCTTTCCAGTGATGGTATGCTTATAAAAAGACCACTTATTATTGGTAAAAAAATTATTCCAGGTTTTAAGAATTATGATAGTTTAAAATAGGTTTTTAAGGCCTATTTTTTTAAAAATTCTTGATTTGGTGTATAAAAAATACAATAATTATTTAGCTACGCTTTATATAATCCATACAGGTGATTATAAGGAAGATGATGGAATAATATATTTACCTGTTTATATGACTATTCTTTTATGATGGAAGATAATTTATTATCTTTTTTCTTTACGCTTTTTGGCACTTTTCCTAATTAAAACTGTGGAAAAAAATAAAATTGGGTTTTAAAAAATGGTATAATTTAGTTATAGAATGGAAGGTGGTGTGATGGTAAATAGAATAATTTTGAATGAAACGTCTTATTTTGGATGGGGAGCTAGAGAAAATTTGGTTCCAGAAATTAAGAAAAGACATTTCAAAAAGGTATTATTAGTTACTGATAAAACACTTTTGGAATGTGGAGTAACTAATATGGTAATTAAAGAATTAGAAGGTAACGTAGATTATGCTGTATATGATGATGTTAAACCTAATCCAACTATTTCTAATTGTCAGGAAGGTATTGATTTTTGTGAGAAAGAAAAAGCTGATGTAATTGTGGCAGTTGGTGGTGGTTCAGTTATTGATACGGCTAAATGTATTGGTATTGTAATGCGCAATCCTGAATTTTATGATATTAATTCATTAGAAGGTACAGCAGATACGAAAAATCCAAGTTTACCTATTATTGCGTTACCAACAACAGCTGGTACGGCAGCAGAGGTAACAATTAACTATGTTATTACTGATGAGGAAAATGTAGTTAAAAGGGTATGTGTGGATCCACATGATATTCCAGTATTATCAATTGTCGATATGGAATTAATGGCAGGTATGCCAAAGATGACAGCGGCAGCAACTGGACTTGATGCTTTGACTCATGCAATGGAAGGTTATATTACTAAGGCCCACTGGGAGATGACAGATATGTTCCATTTAAAGAGTATGGAAATGACTTATCATAATCTAGAGAAAGCTGTTAGTAAAGATAAAGATGCAATGGTTAATATGGGCATAAGTCAATATATTGCTGGTATGGGCTTTTCTAATGTTGGACTTGGAATTGTTCATTCAATGGCGCATCAGCTTGGGGCAACATATGATGTCGCACATGGTATTGCTTGTTCGTTATTTTTACCTTATGTTTTAAAATGGAATGGTGAGGCATGTAAAGATAGATTTAGAGCTATGGCTAAAGCATTCGATTTAGATGTAGATGGTAAAAGTGATGAAGAGTGTGTAGATATTGTAGTTCAAGCCGTTAGAGAGTTAGAAACTAAACTTGGAGTTCCTCAGCATTTAAGTGAACTTGGCGTTAAAAAAGAGGATTTTGAAGTTATGGCTGAAAAGGCTTTTAAAGATCCTTGTACTGGAGGTAATCCAAGAGAAGTTACTAAAGAGGATATAATAGGCTTATTTAACGAGGCTTATTAAGAATAAAAGGAGGTTATTTAATGTTAAAAACAAAAGTTGGTTACAGTGAAAATGTTGATGCTTTTGCATCTGGAGCTGAAACAGCGAAAATGGCAAATGTGATTGAAAATCCACAAGTTGGGTTATTATTCACAAGCTGCGTACAAGATCAAAACAAAATTATGGAAGGAGCTAAAAGTGTTTTAGGGGATGTACCAGTTATTGGATGTACTTCATCGGCTGCTATATGCACACAAGATGGCTATTTAAATAAAGAAACTGGTTATTCAGGTATGATGCTTTTTGGTGGAGATTTAGAAGTTGTTACGGCTGGTAGTGCACAAACTGATGAGACTCCAAGAGAAGTAGGAAGAAAAGTAGCACTTGAAGCTATTAGTAAGGTTAAAGGAGAAGATACTGAGCCTGATTTCTTCTTTATGTCAGCATCTCCTGCTAATGAAGAGGAATATTTAGAAGGTATTCAAGATGTTATTGGTAATGTTCCAGTATTTGGTGGTTCAGCTGCTGATAATACAGTTGAAGGAAAATGGAGTATTTTAAATGATGGTGAGGCTTTTGCTGATGGTTTAACTATTGCTATTTTCTATACTAAAGGTGAGATGAAAAACCTTTATACAGGAGCTTATCATGAAACTAATAATGTTGGTGTTATTACTAAGGTTCGTGATGAGAGAACTTTGGTGGAAATCGACCATGAACCAGCACTTAAAAAATATGCAGAGTGGACTGGTAAAACAGTAGAGTCTTTAATGGGTAATAATTTACTTACTGAGACTATTTGTGCACCACTTGGAGTTAAAGATCCGATTGGTAAGGTTACAGCTGTTCGTCATCCAATGTTTGGTAATGATGATTTATCTATGAATATTGGGGCTAATTTGGCTCTTAATACAGCTGTTATTCAACTTTCTAATACACCAGAAGGTATTTTAAAAGCTAATGAGGAAACTATTAATAATTTAAATAAATTAATGGTAAGTGATGTAAATTCTTATTTCTTAGTTCACTGTGGTGGAAGAAGACTTGGCCTTGCTTTATCACAAATTGAGGATAGGATTTATCCAGAAGTTAAGAGGGTTATTCCTGATAAAGAATTTTTAATGGTATTTACATTTGGTGAGTATGGAACTGGAGATCATTCATCTAATACTGTTGGAGGATTATCACTTTCTTATACAGCGTTTGGAGGTAATGAATAATTGGCTAAAAATTTAATAGGTAGTGTATGGGTAGATGCTTCTGATGGTAAAGTTATTGAAGTATATAATCCAGCTACAAATGAGTTAATCGATACAGTTCCTGATACAACTAAAGAGGACTGTGATAAGGCAGTAGAGGCAGCTAAAAAAGGTCAAAAAGAATGGGAGAAGAAACCTATTCATGAAAGAGCTTCTATTTTAATGAAGTTTGTTAAATTAGTAGAAGAACATAAAGATGAGCTTGCTAAATTATTAAGTGCAGAAACTGGTAAACCTATCAGTGAAGCTATTGGTGAGATTGCAAATGTTTCTATTGGAATTCCAGCTTTTTGTGAAAAGGCTAAACACGAATATGGAAAGGTTATTCCAGCTGGAGTAGAGCCAGGGCAAGAGCATCATATTCAATATACTGAGCAGTATCCATTAGGTGTTGTGGTGGCAGTTATTCCATTTAATTTCCCAAGTGATTTATTCTGTCAAAAAGTACCACCAGCACTTCTTATGGGTAATAGTGTTATCTTAAAACCTTCTGCTCATAACCCACTTACTTTAACTAAGTATGTAGAGTTATTAATGGAAGCTGGAGTTCCAGGTGGCGTTATTAATTTACTTAATGGTGCTGGAGGAGAAGCTGTACAGGCTTTAGCTGAAAATCCAGGTGTAGCTTTGGTTACTTTAACAGGTTCAACGATTGCTGGTGCTGAAACAATGGCTAAATGTGCAAAAAATATTACACATGTAACTTTAGAGTTGGGTGGTAATGATGCATTTATCTTATGTAAAGATGGTGATGTTGATTTAGCTGTTAAAGAGATTGTTTGGGGCAGACTTTACAATACTGGACAGGTGTGCTGCGCATCTAAAAGATTTATTATTCATAAAGATGTTAAAGAAGAGTTTTTAAATAAACTAGTAGAAACTTTTAAAGGTATTCCAGTTAAGATGCCTAGTGATCCAGAGGCTAAAATTGGATGTTTAATTAGTGAGCAAGCGGCTATTAATGTTGAAAAACAAGTTAATGATACGGTGGCTGCTGGAGCTAAGTTAGTATTTGGTGGAAGACGTAAAGGGGCTTTCTATGAACCAACTATATTAGACTCTGTTACTAAAGATATGGATGTAGCTAAGGATATGGAGATTTTTGGACCAGTTGTGCCAATAATCGAATTTGAAGATTTAGATGAAGCTATTGAGATTGCTAACCAATCTAGCTATGGTTTATGTGGATGTGTATTTTCAAAAGATATGAAAACATGTCAATATGTAGCTGATAAGTTAGAGTGTGGTGGAGCAGTCATTAATGGTGCGTCATTCTTTAGACCATTTGAAATGCCATTTGGTGGATGGAAACATTCAGGAATTGGTAATGAAGGTGTTATGACTACTTTTGAAGAGATGAGTAGAACTAAGACTTTTGTACTTAAAAATATTAAATAAGAGGTTAATTTAGATTAACTTCTTATTTATAAAATTATTTTAAAAGCGTTAGAGTAATACTTTAACGCTTTTAAAAATTATCATTCATTAAAAAGTCAAATATGTTAAGATGTTTAATTCCGTTTTTACTATGATTTTCTTCATCTAATGAGATTACATACTTTGGATAGTTATCGTTAATATTATTGTATGCGCTAAATTCTCTTTGAATAGTTTCTTCTTTATCTAGTAAGTAGCAAACTTGAATATATTTAACCTCTTTGTCTTTTGTGGCAATAAAATCAATTTCACCTTTAGATGTTTTTCCAATATATACTTCAAATCCTTTAGCAATTAATTCATTGTAAACAATATTTTCTAGACATCTTGAATAGTTTATTTCTTTATTATTAGTTTTAACTTTTTTGACACCTAAATCACTAGCGTAAAATTTATTTAATGTTTTCATTATGCTTTTTCCAGCTATATCATATCTATATACTTTGTTTACGATGAAAGTTCCACATAATGCTTCAAGATATTCATATAATGTTCTACTAGATATTTCTCTATATTCTTTTTTTAAATATTCTAAAACGTTGTTCGCAGAAAATTCTTTTCCTTCTATTTCTAATATATATTGAAATATTTTATTAAATGCAGTGATATCTTTAATTCCTAATCTTTCAACAACGTCTTTTAAAATAATTGAGTCATAGACATCTGTAATGTAATTTAGTTTTGCACTGTTTTCTTTGAAAGAGAATCTTTGTGGTAAGGTTCCCCATTCAAAAATATCAAGTAATAATTTTTTGTAATCTTTTGGTTTTGTATTTGTTAATTCCACTGTTTCTTTAAAGGTTAGGGGGTTAACTTTAAAACTAACATATCTTCCCGATAAATCTGTGGATAATTCTAGAAATGTCATTTTACTATTTGAACCTATAATGAATATGCTATAATTATTTGTGATTCTAAGTGAATTTATTCCTTTTTCAAATTCATCAACTTTTTGAATTTCATCTAAGAAAACATAGTATTTTTTTTATCTTTGGTTAATGATTTTATATATTCATATAAATCTTTGGCGTTTTTGATAAAACTATATTCTAACGATTCAAAATTTATATAAATTATATAGTCATCATTTATTTTTTTTCTTTTATTTCATCTATAATTTGAGTGAGAATAACTGATTTTCCACTTCTTCTTAATCCATATATAATTTTGATAAGACTAGTTTCTTCATAAAAACTTCTAATTTTTGATAAATATAATTTTCTTTTTAACATTTTATCACCTAAATTCATTATAGCATAGTCATTTTTCTTTATAAAGTTATTTTTGTCAAGAAAAATAACTTTTAAAATTTAAAAATTATTTTTGTGTAGTAAAATTATTTTTTATTAAATTTATGCTTTAAAAATCATTTAATTTATTTTTGACAAATCATATAATTATAATAGGGAACTTTAGTTAGTTTGCTTGCTAATAAATGGTAAATATATTATAATTATTTTGGAGAGTGATATTGATGAACGATGTTTTAAATGAAACAGAAAGTAAGATGAAAAAAGCAATTGAAACAATGGAAAAACGTTTCACAAATGTTAGGGCAGGAAGAGCTAATCCAGCTATTTTAGATGGTGTTACGGTTAATTATTATGGAACAGCTACACCTTTAAAATCTTTAGCGACTATTTCAATTCCTGAGGCAAGACAACTTATGATTAAACCTTTTGACAGATCTTGTTTAAATGATATTGAAAAAGGTATTTATGAGGCTAATATTGGACTTACTCCTAATAATAATGGGGAGTGCATTATTTTAAATATTCCAGCTTTAACCGAAGAGACAAGAAGAGAATATGTTAAACAAGTTAAACAAATTGCGGAAGAAGGCAAGATTAATTTAAGAAATATTAGACAAGATAGTAATAATGATATTAAGAAAAATGAAGATTTAACTGAAGATGAAAAAGATAATTTAATGGATGATGTTCAAGATTTAATTAATAAATATAATAAAGTAATTGGTGAAAAAGAAAAGGAAAAAGAAAAAGAATTATTGACTGTTTAGGTGAAAAATATGTTTGGAAGAAAAATTAGTAAAGATTTAGATGTTAGAAAAGTAAATGAGGTAACTGATTTAGCTTCTAAGGTTTTAAGAGTTTTATATCTTTTACTTATTGCAGCAATTGCTTATGTAGTAATTAGGTTATTTAAAGAAACTAAAATATTAGATTTTATATTTAAAATATTAGAAATTTGTTTACCACTTTTTATTGGTATTTTAATAGCTTGGCTTTTTGATCCTTTTATTAAATGGCTTGAGACTAAGAAAATTAGACGAACTTTAGGAGCAGTTATTACTTATTTACTAATATTTTTAGTTATTTTTCTAGTTTTAGTTACACTTATACCACTTTTAATTGACCAGGTTCGTGAGTTTGCACGCATTATTCCTGATGTATTTGATACGGTTAAAACGTGGAGTTTAGATTTATTTAATAATTTGGATAATTCTAATTTAATTGATTTTGAAAAGATGAAACATGAAGCCCTTGCTTCGCTTGAAGATTTTGCGACAAACATAACAACGACAATGCCACAAAATATATTAGGATTTATTTCTAGTTTATTTTCTGGACTTGGGGTGTTTGTGCTTGGTTTAATTATTGGATTTTTCTTAATTGTTAATTTTGATAATAGTTCAAATTTATTTACTTTTATTCCCAAAAAATTTAGAAAAACAACGGTTGCTTTATTAGATGAGGTTAATGGTTCACTTAGAAGTTATGTGAAAGGAGCTGTTTTAGATTGCACGCTTATATTTGTACTTTCTTCATTAGCTTTTTGGGCAGTTGGTCTTAAAGCTCCGATGTTATTTGGACTATTTTGTGGATTAACTAATATTATTCCTTATGCGGGTCCTTATATTGGTGGGGCACCGGCAGTTATAGTTGGTTTAACTCAAAGTCCAACGATTGGTATTTTAACTTTGATTGTTATTGCGGTTATTCAGTTTTTGGAGGGCAATTTCTTACAACCAATTATTATGTCTAAAACAACTAAGTTACACCCAGTTACAATTATGCTTGGACTTTTGATATTTGGTTATTTCTTTGGAATTGTTGGTATGCTTATTTCAACGCCAGTTATTGCCGCATTAAAAACGGTATTTAAATTTTATGATGAAAAATACGGTCTTTTAGAAAAAAATGAAGAAAAAGAAACCACAGTTTAGTGGTTTTTCTATAAGGGGAGATTTTATGAAGATATATGTTATTTCTGGAAAAGCTAGACATGGTAAGGATACGGTGGCTTTAGATATAAAAGAGATTTATGAAAATAAAGGGTTAAAGGTTATTAATTTAGCTTACGGAAGTTATATTAAAGAATATGCGAAAAAAATTAGTAATTGGGATGGCGCAGAAGAGACTAAACCTAGAGAGTTATTGCAAGAACTTGGTACAGATATTATTCGAAAAAAAATAGATAATGATTTTTTTGTTAGAAGAATATGTGAAGATATTAAGGTTTATAGTTATTATTTTGATATTATTACGATTTCAGATGCGAGATTTCCAAATGAGATGGAATGGCCGAAAAAGTATTTTGATGATGTAATTAATATTAGGGTTATTAGAGATGGTTATGATAGTGTTTTATCAGAAAAAGAGCAAAAACATTTGACGGAGACGGCATTAGATGAGTATAATAGTTACGATTATGTAATTCATAACGACGGAACTTTAGATGATTTAAAAGATAAGGTTTTAGAAGTAGTGAGGAAGGTAGAACATGAATATTAGAGATGAATTTATAAAGTATTTTGAAAAAAATGGACATAAGCAAATTCCTAGTAGTCCTATTGTTCCAGAAAATGATCCAACTGTTTTATTTAATACGGCTGGTATGCAGCCACTTGTTCCTTATTTAATGGGAGAAAAGCATCCTTATGGTAAGAGACTTTGTGATTATCAAAAGTGTGTGAGATTAACTGATTTGGATGAAATTGGAGATAAGACTCATCATACATTTTTTGAAATGTTAGGTAACTGGAGTTTGGGTGATTATTTTAAAAAAGAGGCTATTGGTTATAGTTTTGAATTTTTGACTAAGGTTTTAAATATTCCGTTAGAAAGACTTGCTGTTACGGTGTTTGAAGGTAATGATAAGATTCCCCGTGATGAAGTTTCTGCTGATAAGTGGAGAGAACTTGGAATAAGTGATGATAGAATTGCTTATTTAGGTATTAATGATAACTTTTGGATTGCGGGAGAGTCTGGTCCTTGTGGAGGAGATACGGAAATATTTTATTTTAGAAGTAATGACGAAATCCCTGAAAAGTTTGATCCAGATGATGATAGATGGGTTGAAATTTGGAATAATGTTTTTATGGAATTTTATAAAGATGAGGATGGAAATATATCTGAGCTTAAGCAGAAAAATGTTGATACTGGAATGGGTTTAGAGCGTATTGTGGCTGTTTTAGAAGGTGTGGATGATAACTATAAAAGTTCTATTTGGCTTGATGTTATTAATAAGTTAGAAGAGATTAGTGGTTTATCTTATGAAGGTAACGAAAAGGCTATGAGAATTATTGTTGATCATATTAGAACTTCTGTATTTATTGCAGCAGATCCAGCAGGAATTAAACCAAGTAATACTGATCAAGGTTATATTTTAAGAAGATTAATTAGAAGATTTATTCGTCAGGCTAGAAAACTTGGCATTGATATTAATAGTGATTTTGATGAACAGATTGCTTTATTAATTATTAGTAAATATGAGAAGTATTATAGTGAGCTTGCTGAAAATAAAAAGGTAGTATTAGATGTACTTTCTAATGAAAAAAAGAAGTTTAGTAGGACTTTGGAAAAGGGATTAAGAGAGTTTGAAAAATTAGTTGATAGTGAAGATAGAACTATTAATAAAAATATTGCATTTAAATTATATGATACTTATGGTTTTCCAATTGAACTTACTATAGAAGAAGCTAAAGATAGAGGTATGACTGTCGATGTTGATGGCTTTTATGAAAAGTTTAGGGAACATCAAGAAAAATCTAGAACGGCTTCTAAAGGTAAATTTAAGGGTGGACTTTCTGGAAATAGTGAGATAGAAACTAAATATCATACAGCTACTCATTTACTTAATGCGGCTTTAAAAAAGGTTATTGGACCAGATGTTCATCAATTAGGTAGTAATATTACACCTGATAGGTTAAGGTTTGATTTTCCATGCAATCATAAGATGACTGATGAAGAAAAAAAGAAAGTAGAAGATTTGGTTAATAAATGGATTGATGAAGATTTAGCTGTTGAAAAGTTAGAAATGAGCAAGGATGAGGCTATTAAATCTGGGGCAGAATGTACATTTATAGATAGATATCCTGATATAGTTACTGTGTATAAAATTGGTGATGTTTCAATGGAATTATGCGGTGGTCCTCATGTTAGTCATACTGGAGAACTTGGACGCTTTAAGATTAAAAAAGAAGAGGCTAGTAGTGCAGGGGTTAGAAGAATAAAGGCTATTTTAGAATAGTCTTTTTTGGATTAAATTTAATACTTAATGCACGCAGATAGATTATAAATTAATTTAATGACTTAATGCCCACAATTTTTACATAA
>CALVIB010000011.1 GCA_944329375.1 uncultured Bacilli bacterium
GGACCTGCTGGAACAACTGGAGCTACTGGAGCAACTGGACCTACTGGACCTGCTGGAACAACTGGAGCTACTGGAGCCACTGGACCTACCGGACCTGCTGGAACAACTGGAGCTACTGGAGCAACTGGACCTACTGGACCTGCTGGAACAACTGGAGCTACTGGAGCCACTGGACCTACTGGACCTGCTGGAACAACTGGAGCTACTGGACCTACTGGGCCAACTGGACCTACTGGACCTACTGGACCTACTGGACCATAATAAAAAAGGACTGATGAAATTATTTCATTACAGTCTTTTTTTATATTTTAATATACTAAATGTAACCCATACGAATGTAAGTGGGTTTTAGAAGTGGCTATTGTATTTTTTCTTTAACCATTTTACTAACTAATCCCATATCAGCTTTACCTTTAATATTAGGTGTTAATTCTTTCATAACTTTTCCCATTTCCTTGGATGAAGTTGGATTAACTTTAGCAAACACTTCATCTATAATTTTGTTTAATTCCTCTAAGGTTAACTGTTCTGGTAAATATTCAGATAAAATATCTATTTCTGCTTGAGTTTTATCTACTAAATCTTTTCTTCCACCTTTTTGAAATTCATTTATTGAATCTTTTCTTGATTTAATTTCTTTAGTAATTACATCTATTACTTCATCATCCGTTAATTCATGTTTTTTATTTAACTCTGTCATTTGAATAGCACCTTTGACCATTCTGATTACGGATAATCTTTCTTTATCTTGATTTTTCATGGCTGTTTTTAAATCTTCTAATATTTGATTACGCATATTATTTCCCCTTTCTTTTAGAAAAAAGCCATATTTAATGGCCTTTTAGTATCCTCTATTTTCACGGCGGTTACGACGACGAGTATTTTTTATGCCTTCTTTTTTAGCATTTCTTCTTCTAACTCCTGGTTTTAAGTAACCATCTTGCTTTTCTCTTAACTGTGCTAGGGAGCCATCTTTACTATTGGCAACTTTTAAATTTCTTAGTGCACCATCGACATTGCCATTTCTAACTACTACTTTTGTCATAAAAATCCCTCCCTTCTTGGCTAAGGATATTATAACACGCTAGTCATTTGTTTTCAAGGAAAAATCAAAAATTATAGCAAAAAAGTAAGCTTTCACTTACTTTATGTCGCAGGTTTTTCCACTTGTTATTCTTCTAAATGAAGAACCAAGGCTTTTTCCAAGTTCTATTAAACATTCTAATCCTTTAACAATTGCATTTATGAATGTGGCTGTTATACTTCCGCCAGTAATTTTTTTTAGTTCGTTATCTTTTAAAGTCATGAATTACACTCTATTGGATTTAAAAAGCCTTCTACGGCACTTATTAAGAAGGTTAGAAAGCCACCTAATATGGCCCATATTCCATAACCTCCACCTTTTACCTGCATTAATTCTTGATTATTTAATTCCATATTATCCCCTTTCTAGTTATTCCGCGTGGTGTTTATAACAATTTTACCATTATCTATTTTGATGAATTTTTCAAATAAATCAAGATTATCTAATCTATGGGAAATATATATGATTGTTTTATCTTTGTATTCTTTGAATAATTTTTTTAATATTCTTCTTTCCATATCTACACTTACTTGATTTAACCCTTCATCGATGATTAAAATATTAAAGTGATTAAGCGCTCTAGCTAAAATAATACGCTGTTTTTGACCACCAGACAAATTAAATCCATCTTCTTCAAGGATGATATCTCTAGATAAATTTTCTATTTCACATATTTTTGGTGCATTGGGATTTTTCGTTTTTAATTTTAAATTATCTTCTAAAGTGCCTGTAAATAATATTTCTTTTTGAGATATATAGACAATATCATTAAATTTTTTCTGATTAACTTCATAATTATTTATTTTTACACTACCTTTATAATCTGGATAATATCCTTTGATTATTTTAAATAATGTGGATTTACCACTGCCGCTAGGACCTGTAACTAGAACTTTACTTTTAAAAGGTATTTTTAGGTTTATGTTTTTTAAAATGGATACGTTATAGTAAGAATAGCTAAGATTTTGAATTACTATATCATTTGATATACAATTACTAAGGTTTTCTGATTTTTTAGATATTAGTTCTGTAATGTTACTTAGAGCGGATGATATTTCATTTATTTGATAGTTAAATGTAAAAATATTTTTAAAAAATGAAGTTAATATTTGAAAAAATATAAATGATGTTATTATATTGTCATTTTTTATTTTAATAATTATTATAATAATTACTATAAAAATATTGTTTACTGAAGTTTTTAATAACTCTGATTTTTCTCCATAGTCATACAACATCTGGTTAGATTTTATATATTTTTGATAGTTTATTTTAAATTTTTCGAATACATTAGATGCAATGTTTATGTTTTTTATGGTTTCAAATCCCGTAATATTTTCAACAATAAATGAATTTACATTAGCCTTCTGTCTAATTTTCTCTGAAATCCAAAGATTTTGTTTTTTGTTATAATGAAAAGTTATTGCAAGGAAGGTTATAATTTCTAATACACATATTAATAAAAGTAATTTATTATAAATTATAAAATAGATTATCAATATTACTATTAATGGAATTTCGATTAAAGATATTTGGGCTAATTCGATTATAGTGTTTTTTATTATGGTTAAATCATTAAAATAACTAGTTATTTCTCCTGTTGTTTTTCTGCGGTAATAACGGTAAGGAAGGTTTAATAATTGTTTAAAAATATCCGTAGAAAGATTTTTATCTAAGGCTGTATTAAGTTTGATTAACAGTTTATTTTTCTTAAATGTTAGTATATTTTTTATTAATAAAACAGGTATAAAAAGTAATAACCAAAATAAATCAATTTTACTGTTTAAAAATAAAAAAGCAATTGGAAAGAAATAATAACTTAGAATCAAAAAAATTTTTTCTAAAGTATTAAGTAATTGAATATTAATTAATAGTTTTAAACTGCTTTTTAGATAAGGAGTAAGATATTTTATTATTTTAGGTTTAGGTTCACATACTATTTTCTTTACTGGCTTCATTATAATAGATACTCCACTCCACATCTTATCAAACTCTTTAAATGATATTTGTTTTATGTTTTCAGCTGGGTCAGCTATTATGATGGTTTGCTTTTTTAAATTTACTTTATATATAACCACATAATGTTTGTAGGAGTTTATTATTATATGAGCTATAAATGGTAAATTTAAATTTTCAATATTGTTTGTCTTTATCCCATAACTTTTAAACCCTAAATTATTTAAAGTTTTTTTAATATCATAAGCTGTGGTTCCATTTTGATTTGTATTCATCATTTCGCTTAATTTATCCATACTAACATATCCATTATAGTGTTTTAGTATCATCTGAACACAAGCCGGACCACAATCTTTAATTCCTCGCTGTTTTACGAATGGATATTTTTTTATTATTTCACCTCCCTCATATATTAACATACGATGTTTTATGCGATTTTCCTTTTAATAATGAAAAAAAAGTTATTTTTCGAAAATTTTTATTTTTTTCGGTCCATAACTTTTTTCTTTTATCAATTTTAAATTGGTTTTAGGATTACCAATTTCATATTCACAAATAACTATTCCTTTTTCATTTAATAAGTCTCTTTCCTCAATTATTCTTAATGATTTATCCATTTGATTTTCTTTATATGGAGGATCTAAGAAAATAATATCAAATTTTTCTTCAGTGTTTTTTAGAAACTTTTTATAATCTATATTCATTATTTTTAAATCTTCATCAATATTTTGACTATTTTCTTTAATTATTTTTATGGCTTCTATATTTTTATCTATTAAATAACATTTTTTAGCTCCATTACTAATGGCTTCTAAACCTAAAGCCCCTGAGCCTGCAAATAAATCTAATACTATACTATTTGGAATATGTGTTTGAATCATACCAAATAATGATTCTTTAATTCTATCCATAGTTGGTCGTGTTCCTTCAATATTAAATCCTCGCAATTTTTTTCCTTTATATTTACCACTAATAATACGCATATTCTACCACCAATTTTATTTTAACATATTATCTTAAACTAACCAATATTTTTTCTAACATTTCAAAGGTATTAAAAGCTTTTTCTAGTCTATCTATCTTTGATAAATGATATTCTTTTTTTACTTCTTCTTCAAATCTTTTAAATTCCCATGGCGCTCTATTTAATATTTTATACCAATGGTCATGTTGCCTTAGATATCTTAGATAGCTTTCATTTTCTTTTATTTTAAATTGTAATTCTAAACTCATTAATCATCAAAATGTTTATATATTGGTCTTGGTTTATAATTATTTGTTTGAGGTTGTGTTTTATTAGAAGTCATATCTTGAAGCAATCCTAATACTCTTTGCAGACTATTCACACCATTTTGAATGCCATCTAAATCTAATCCTTTGATAAAGTTAGGTAAATCAAATGATGAAGTTGATGGTTTACTTTCCTTAACTAAGTAATCTTTCCATGCTTCTTTGTCTTCTCCATATAAGTCATATATTTCATAGAATTTTTGCCATGTCATTTTACCATCTTTGACATGTTTTAGTAAAATTGGATTGTTTTTAACAAAATCTTTAAATTTTTCTTTTGTTTCCATATAAAAAAACCTTCCTTTCATTTACTAATATATTCATTATATTAAAATAAATTAAAAAAGATAGAAATTCTATCTTTGGGATAACTTCATATTATCTATTCTATGATTTATTTTGAACATAATTTAATTTTACAGTTAAAGTTGCAGATAGTTCGCTAGGCTGGGATGTTATATTATCATTATAAGTAACAATTACATTATAAATCTGTTTTTGGCCTGCTTCTAACAAATCATTTTCATTAATACCCGTAGTAGTAAAAGTGATTGCTGGATTTTTTGAATCAGTTATTTCTATACTATCTACTTTAGCATCTACTGTTCCTTCGTTTGAAATAGTGACTTCATAAGTCATAGAATCTCCTGGATATTTTAAATTAGTTTTAAAAGTTACAGCTGTATCAGAAACAATTGGTTCAAAAGCTTTTGTAGCATGACCTAAGATGTTTTTTGTTGTGACACTTGTTATTTTTATATTCCAATTACTATCAATAGTTGCAGAGCCTGTTATGTTTAAGGTTTGTGAAAAAGCAGCATAACCGATAGCCATTATACAAATTATAGCAACGAGAAATGTGATTATAATATTTTTTTTCATCTTCCTCACCTATTATAATTATAACACAACAGAATAAATTACCAAAATTATTTTTTATATTGTATGTTTTAATACAGTTTATTTACAAAATAAATTTTAAACTGTTTTTTCACTCATTTTAGCAACTTCTATTTTATTTCCATTATGAATTAAAGTTAAACTTCCTTCTGTTTGATATTCTAAATTATTTTTATATTCAATTTTAAAATTAAATATATATGCTTCATCATCAGTGTTTTCTCCATATGTGAATGATTCATTTTTTACTTTTGTAACTTCTACTTTAGTAACTATTGGAAGTTCTTGGTTACGTTCACCATAAACATCATTTTCTACTGACTTATACATTGAATCCATAGCAAATTTTTCGAAATCAGTTTGATAGTTTGAGTAAACAAATTCTTTACCTCCAACATCATTTTTACTTATTTTATTATCGAGATTAAAGAAGTCAGCAACAAACATTTTAGCAACTAATTCAGCATATTTTTCTTCATCTACTTCTTTTTTATTTAATGTTTTTTCTAATTCTTTAAATAATTCTTTATAATACCCTGTTGCATTATCTTTTAATGTATAGCCATATGCTTCTATAGATGCGACCTCTTTAACCTCTTTAGTTTTTGTATCTTTATTAGTTAGTTTATTTACTGTCAAAACTATTCCTACAATTATAAGTATAAGTAAAATTATTAATATTAATACTCTTTTTACGTTTATTTTACGTTTTTTCTTTTTCATTTTTGCCCTCCTTTTATTACTTCAGCTGATTCCTTGGTCTTTTTAATTAAATCATGCACAATTATATCATTAGAAACAGCTATTTCTTTTTCTGCTCGAACTGTGTATTTTGATATATAGTCCTTACTTATAACTGAAGCTTCATCAAAGATGATTGCTTCACCATTTTGACTATCATAATACATTTTATCTGTAATCCAGTTACCATTAGGGAATACAACAAAATGGTCATTTGTACTAAAGACATCATGGCCTAAGGCATAAGGGTCTTCAATACCTAACATATTACCCAATGTTGGAAGCACATCGTACATTCCAGTAACAGTTTTTATTTCTTTATTTATTTTTTTCTTTAATGCTTTATCTTTAGTCCAAATAATAAATGGAACTTTTCTATTTAATTCATAATCGTATTTAGTAAATTCTTTATACTCTGGGTCATTTTTTGAGCGTTTAGAATCTGTTTCTGAATTATAGTTATAATAGTAATCATATTCTCCTCTTTTTATTTTAGCATCATGGTCACCATATATAACTAAAACGGTATCTTCTAATAATCCTTCTTTATCTAATTCTTCAACAAATTCCCCTATCGCTTCATCAGCATAATGAGCGGTTGTAAAATATTTTCCTAAAGTTGTGTTTTTCAAATAGTCATTTACCACTTCTGTTTTTTGACCAGTTATTTCATCAGTCTTAGTATATTTATATGTTAAATCTAAAGTGTCTTCAAATCCTTCAAATGGTGTATGGTTTGTAAGCATTATCAATACCCCGTAATATTTATCATATTTTTCAGAAATTGTTTTTATTTTTTGAACTGATTGCTTGAAAAATGATTTGTCTGATAGGCCTAGTCCAACCATATCATCTAATTTATAGTCTTTGTCATAGTAATAGAATCGGTCATATCCTAATTGTTTATGCATAACTTCTCTATTCCACATGTTACCTTTATTTGCATGCATACTAAATACATAATAATCTTCTTCTTTTAGAAATTTTTGGATTGATGGGTATTCTCTATCCCAATAGCTGACAAAGACTGTACCACTACTTGCTGGAAGTAATGATGTACTATAAGTAAATTCTGTATCACTACTAGTTCCAACACTTTCTTGTGAATAGAAGTTTGAAAAATACATACCTTCTTCAGACAGTTTTTTTAGGTTTGGAGCAATTGCTTGTCCATTAATTTCAGTATTTAATAAATAATTTTGCATACTTTCAGCATGAATTACTATGACATTTTTATCTTTAAATATATTTGTATATTCATTATCTTTATGTTCTTCTTTGTTTTCCTCATAATATTCACGAAATTCTTTAGCTGCGGTGTCATAACCAAATAATGGGCTTATTTGCGGCTTTAGACTAGCAATTAAATCGTTTCCTTGATATGTATATATACCAAATTTCATGACTACATATTCTCGATTCCACTGTTTATATAATCTACTAATATCTGTCCCTGTTAAAGTGGAAACAAAGAAACCTAAAACAATAGTTGCGGCTACTAAAACTTTTAAGACTGCTACTTTTGGCTTTTCTTTGATTCTTAATTTTTTATAATAACCTTGTTTTAAAAGTTTTCTATGAACAAAAATTAATGTTATAGGTGCCCAAATATAACATAAGTCTTTTATTTCCATTATTGTTCCTAAAGCATCGCTTACACCAGCTAATTGAAGAGATGTAGCTAAAAGTGAAAACGATGTAAATGAGATATAGTTTGTATAGTAAACCGAATTAATTAAACAAGTTAAAGTAAATATTACCGACCAAACTATATAATATTTAAATCTATTTTTAGGTTTAAAGAAATAAGCTAAAGACCCAACAAATAGAATAAATGCCAAATCGGCTAAAATTGGTGATATAGCTGTGTAATTTTTTACTGTTAAAAATCGAATTAAACAACCATTAATTAAAGAGGTTGCAATAAATGTTGTAAATAAAATATTGTTATGAAAAAAATATACTATATTATCTTTTGTTTTTTTTAAAACGCCTATTAGTTTGTGGCCAAATTTTTTCATATTTCACCTCAATTACTTTTAATATTATAGCACTTTTTGAAAATAAAAAAAAGTATTTTGAGTACTTTTAAATCATTTGAAAAGTGGCTTAATTAAGCCACTAGGAAACTATTACCTTTTAATACTTATTATGATTAAATAATCATTAAAGTACTAGTAGTCTGTGGGTAAGCATATATCGGTAATAATATATATGCCCAATAATTATTTTATGATTTTTTTAATTTATTATTCTCTTTTTTAAATAAATTATATTCATCTGCGTTTATGGCTATGCCCATAACAAATATGTATGTTAAAATATAAACCCAAATCATCATAACAATTATTCCTGATATACTGCCATAAAATAAGCTGTAATTGGCAATATTTGACACATAATATGAATATACAGATGTGGTTATTATCCAGCACACGGTTGTGAAAAGTGCGCCTTTATTCATAAATTTACTAGATATTTTTTCATCTGGGGATATTGTATATATAATTTTCAAAATCCAAAATATTAATACAAATGCGATAGGCCATTTTAATAAAACAAAGATAAAATATATATTATTACTAATGGAAGAAAAAAACTCCAATTCTAATAATTTGTTAATAATTAAATTACCGTATGCTAATACAACAAAAATAAATACAAATAGAAACATTAAAAGGATTATCATAAAGAAAGCTTTAACTCTATCTTTTATATAATCATCATCTTTTATATTATATAATTCATTTGAGGTCACGATTATTGAATAAGTACCGTTAGATACTAAAATAAAACCAATTATCATAAAGAAAAGTACATTTCCAGTGATATGATTGTTTTCAACGAATGGTAATATTATTTGCATGACATTTTCTGGAACAAATTTATTTAGTGTATCAATAAATGGCTCTATGAAAAACAACATTTTAGAACCAATATATCCAAATAAAGTTAAAAGAGGAAAAATAGCTAAAACGAGAAAAAAGGCTAATTGACCTGGTAATATTTTCATTTCTGGCCTAGTTATCAGATTGAAAATTCTTCTTAAATATGATTTAATCATACCAATTCTCCTTTTCTTTTTAGCTATTTTATTTCATCTTTATTATTACGCATATCTAATGTTGCTTCATTAATAGCATCATCAATGGTTTTAATTTCATCTACTATCATACTATAACCAATAGCAGCGCCAAATCCATGAGATAATCCTTTAAATTCTTTATTTAATTTTCTTATATATGTGACAACACTTTTTTCATCATGACCAACTATAAATATTAAAAATTCATTTCCATTTGTTCTTAAAATTTCACTTCCACTTAGTTGATGATTAATTAATATACTTGCAGCTTCAATAATAACTTTATCGCCTTCTGCATGACCAAAATTATCGTTAATGTATGCAATATTATTTAAATCTATAATAATTATAGATTGTGGATATGCTTCACTACTATCCCAAGTATTCATATGGTCATTTAAATAGTTACGGTTTTTTAGTGATGTAAGTGTATCTATATATCTAAGTTTATCTGTTTTAGATAATTTACTATTTATTTTTTTCTTTTTTCCAAATAATATTTTTGTAATTATACCGGCAATAGCTAATAAAACTATTGCGATACAGCTTAAAATTAATTGTAAATTTTTGTTATTATTATTTGCTAAAAGAAGGTTTTTATAACTCTCATTTATTAATTCTTTAGTATTTATAAACGAAAGGTAAAAATCAAACAATTCATTTAAGTCTTTTGATGTTTTGGTAATAAATCCATAATTGTTTTCTATATCTAAGGTTTGAAGATTTTTATAATTTTTTAAATTTGTTCTTACATAATAATCGTAGGCATATTCATCGATTGCAGCTACATCAGATGATTTTATTTCATCGATTAAATTATTTATGTTATTAAATTGTTTTGTTTTAATATTATTTGATTTCAGAAATTTATTTATCTTACTATTTTTGATTGTTAATACTGTTATATCTTTTAATGATGAAGCATTATTAACTATTAAATCTGTATCTTTATCAGTAATAATAGCTACTTTACTATCATATATTGGTATTGTTTTGAATGTGTCTTTTAATTGATTACTAAAATTATTAAAGGCTATATCAATTTTATTTTCGTTAAAATCTTTAAGCATATTTTCTATTGATGAATATTGTTTATAATCTATTTCGATATCTATTGTTTGAGCGAAATCATTAATTATTTCATGATTAAACCCTTGCAATTTACCATTTAGATTAACATCATAAGGGGTGTTTGTAACAAAGCCATAATTATATCTTTTACTTCTAAATTCTGTTTGTGTTTTTTCAGAGATGTTTTTATATTCAAAATAAGCGTTAGATAAATAATTATTAAATGATTTTTCAGCATCATTATTTTTCCATTTATTAAAATATTTTGTCAATATTTTGTTTAGTCTATCATTATCTCCTAATTTTATAATATAATTTATTTTATATTCTGTTATATTATAAGCTATATACATGTTATCTGATTTTAAAATATCTTCTAGATAATCCAATCTTGGTAATATGATTGCATTTACTTCGTTATTTTTTAAAGCATTTATAAGGGAATTTTCATCATTATATTCTTTGTAAGTTAAATTTACTGACCTTGTCAAATATTCTTCTATTTTTTTTAAATCTTTATTTAATACTCCAACATTTAAATCTTTAATTTCATCAACATCATTATAATATGTTTTTTTGTTAGTGATTAAAATATAGTTATCTTGATAAAGAACTAAGTCATTTGAAGTGATATTTTCTTTTTTTACTAAGGCATAATCGGTCTGGGGATTATTTCCTGTTTCATATGATAATTTATTAAATTCTAAATCTGTATCATTTTCTAAGGCATTTAAAAAATCAAATAATAAACCACTTCCATTATCACTAATGATTGGAATGTTATTTGGTGCTGAAAAGTCTATAACATTATTTTTGTTATCTTCAATCCATTTTTTTTCTATAACTGTTAAGGTAGTATTTTGGTCTTCTTTAGTAAAAAAACGGACTATGCCGATAGACCCTAAGATTAAAATAACAACTATGGCAATAATTCCGGTTTTTTTATTCACTAGTTTCAACCTCACTTCCAAATTCAAATTTATCTTCTGTCTTATGTTTATATCCAACTATTGGATAATTATCATTTTCTTCTTCTGTATCAATTAAAATTTGAATATCATAATATTCTTTATTTTTGTCAGATATTTTTTCTAATAGGATATCACTTAATTTTTTTGCATCTTCTTTATTCATTTCAGCTGATACAGTGATTATGAAATTCAAAATACGGCCTTCATTATGATACTCTACATCTGATACCATTTTATTTTCTTTTATAGTACTTTTGATGTCATTAATAACAGAAGAAGATATTTTATGTTCTTCAATTCCTTCTAAACGGTCTCCATATTTATTATTACTAAAAACTGGAATAATAAATAACCAAATTATTATTATAATAAATAATATTAAAATTGAAATTCCTCCAATTAAACATTGCTTTTTATGATTTTTTATAAAATTTTTCATTATATCACCTCAAAATATTATACTCTAATTAACTATATTTTTCAAATTTATGTTTTTATAACTGTTATTTTTCTTTGGTTGATGAATTATAATTATAGGTAAATTGTTTAATACTACTATTATATTTAATTTCAATGTTACCAGTTAAATTTTTACTACTATTACGAGGGTCTTTTATTTCATCATTTGAAATATATCCTTCTTCTAAAAGTTCTTTAACTGGCAAATAATATACTGAACCATCAGTTTTTAAAAGATTTGAATTATCAATACTCCATGTTTTTGCGGCTTTTTCAATAATTGCAATTTGATTATTATAAGAATTGGTTTTAACATTTCTAATAACTGAATTAATGGCTGGATAAACAATTAAAGCAATAAGCCCTAAAATGGCTACTATAGTAATTAACTCAACCAAAGTAAACCCCTGTCTATCCTCTTTCATTCTATCACCTATTCTATTTAAATTATAATGTAATTTATGTTTAAAGTCAACTAACTAAGTGGTATAATATTTGGTATTAGATTACTTATTTTAAATATAAAATTTTATATTTAAAAAGGCACTTTGAAAGAATTGGTGGTTTTTGTGAAAAAAGTAGAACTTTTAAGTCCCGCGGGTAATATGGAAACATTGATTTGTGCGATTAATAATGGGGCTGATGCGATTTATGTTGGTGGTAAATTATTTAGTGCGAGAGCGTACGCTGATAATTTTTCAATGGATGAATTAAAAGAAGCTGTTAAGTATTGTCATTTATATGGGGTAAAATTATATGTAACTGCTAATACGGTAATATTTGAAAATGAAATAGAGGGTTTTTTAAATTATATGAAATTCTTATATGAAATAGATGTGGATGCGGTAATAATGCAAGACCTTGGAATGATTAATCTTGTTAGAAAAATGATTCCTGATTTAGAAATTCATGCATCAACACAAATTAATTGCCATAATGATAATAGTTTATGTTTGCTTTATGATATGGGAGTAACAAGAGCTGTTTTAGCTCGTGAAATGAGTTATGATGAAATTAAATCTTTAAAGTGTCCGATTGAAAAAGAAATATTTATTCATGGGGCTTTATGTGTATCTTATAGTGGTCAATGTCTTTTTAGTAGTTTAAATGGTGGTAGAAGTGGTAATAGAGGAAGTTGTAGCGGTCCTTGTAGATTACCTTATAAATTGTATGATGAAAAATCAGAAATTAAAACCAATGGCAAATATTTACTTAGTACTAAAGAATTATGTTCAGTTAATAATATTAAAAAAATATTAGATTTAAATATTAGTAGTTTGAAAATTGAAGGAAGAATGAAAAGTCCAGAATATGTAGGCTATGTAACTAAAGTTTATAGAAGACTTATTGATGAATATTATTTAGGGGAAAATCCTACTATTACAGAAGAAGAAATGTATAATTTGTTGACTCTTTTTAACAGGAAATTTACACAAGGATATTTATTTAATGATGATATTTACAATATTACAACTCCTAATCATTTAGGTTCGCCACTTGGTAAGGTAATTAAAGTTAATGATAACAAAATATATATTAAATTAAGTCATGATTTATTCCAAGAAGATGGTATAAGATTTTGTGAAAGTTATAAGGGAATGATTGTAAATAAGCTTTATGATGAAAATGGAAAATTAGTAAATCACATAAATAAAGGAAATATTGCCATAGTAGATAATAAAGTTGGTCTTAAGAGTAAAGATAAGGTTAATAAAACTATTTCTAAAGATTTAATTTCAATGATAAATAAAGTTAATACTAAAAAAATTCCTATTTCATTTAAGTTAAAGGCTTTAGTTAATCATCCTTTAGAATTATCTATAAATGATGGTATAAATAAAATTACCCAAAAATCTATTATACTTGATAGAGCTAAAAATAAAACAATGACTAAAGAGGAAATATATTCTAAGTTAAATAAACTTGGCTCTACTCCATTTTATTTAGATAAGTGCGATATTGAATTAGAGAATGTTTTTATTCCAATGAGTTATTTGAATGAACTTAGAAGACAAGTTTGTGCCCAACTCATTTCAAAAAGAAGTGAATGTAATAAAAAAATTGATTTTAAATATAAGAAAAAAATTATAGGTAAAAATAATGATTCTTGGAGTGTTTTAGTTAGAAATGAGAAACAATTAAGATTGTATTTAGATAAATGCCGAATATATACAGAGGATTATAATTTATATTTAAAATATAAGAAACATAATGTATTTTATAAATTGCCAAGAGTAATGTCTAATTTTCCTAATTATATTAATGAAAAATTATTAGTAAGTGAACTTGGGGGAATTTATAAATATAGTAAAAATAATATAGTTATAGCTGATTATCCAATAAATATTACTAATAGCGAAACTGTTAATTTTTTACATGATTTAGGCGTTATAATTTCCACTATTTCTCCAGAGATTCGTGATTTTACATTTGAAAAATATTGTTATCCCACAGAGAAAATTGTTTATGGTAAACCAGACCTTATGATACTGAAATCATTTATGAAAGATGGAAAATATTTAAAAAATAATAAAGAAAATTATTTTCCAATTATTCATGGTAATTATACTACTATTTTACATCATCAAAATATTAATATTAAAAATTGTAAAGGTAGAATTCTTTTATTAGATGAAAAAGAAATTCATGATTTTATTTAATATGAAAACCATGTTTCTATGTTTAAGAAACATGGTTTTTTATTTTTAATCTTGTATATTGAAATGGTCAAAATCTGATTCTCTCAAAGTAAATTTATAAGCTGTATTATTATTAACAATAACAAATACACTTTCAATATTTTCTCTAACTTCAAAGTATAGAATTGGAGAATGTAATTCTTCTTCTACATCTACTAAGTCATTAAAGTTTTTAATATTGACAACATCATAATGTTCTAGGTCTGGCATATTGTGAGTTTCAGCAATGATATCTGCATATTCTTTTAATATTTTATTAAGAGCTAGAACATATTCTGATTTTCTAGTTACAGCAAGTAAGCTCTTAACTAATATTTTAAATATAATTAATGAAACGACTAGTAATACAATTCCAAATATTAATAATGAAATATTTATTTCTACTTCATCGCTTGCTGATTTATAAACTGTATCTCCTCCATTATTTACATAATTTGGTTTTATATTTATTGTCTGTTGTAATAACGGAATTTCTAAGGTCATTGTATTAGATGTTTGTAAATCTTCTGAATTTTGATTTTTTAGACCTGCATTGATATTGATTTTCATACTTAAATCAACTCTTGCATCAATTGATAAACCAAATTGGTTTCTAAAATCTGTTAATATTTCATTGTATTGATTATAATCTAATTGAACATTTTTATTAATTGTAAATGTTTTACCTGTACCACTTTGATTAGTTTGATTAGCTATTGGATAAGTTTTTGACCAAACTTCAACATCTTTACCTTCTGTATTTTGATATAATCCTTTAGCGGTTGCAACTATTTCGTAATTGTAATTATAATTTAATTCTTCGGTACTTTGAAAATTATAAACTGCATCAACATCAATATGGTCAATTAAAGATGCAATATATTGTTTATTCATACCGATGTAAGGCGTGGTAAAGAACTGATTATTTTTCAAATATACTTTATAATTTAAATTTGAAGTATAGTTATAAGAATATAGTTTTTCTCTCCCTGCCTGCTTTGGATTTAAAGCCTTGACTATTGATACAATGGAAACAACAATTACAGCTATAACAATAATCAATAAAAATACTCTTATCCATTGTTTTAAAATTATTTTATTTTCGTTTTTTTGTCTCATTTTTCTTCTCCCCTTCTTATGATATTGCACCACTTAGCCATACTGATGGATATCCAATCAATGGTATAACAAATGATACTTTTCCTTTTACATCTTCTAATGCAACTTTATCTGCATCGTTGGCATTGTTATGGTCTCCTTTTGTTATAAACATTTTATTTCCATAACTGTCATTAGTTACATCCACAATTCTATGTACTACATATTTTGTTCCACTAACAAATTGAATTATATCTCCTTTTTTTAATTCGCCTTTTTCTCGTGTATTTAATTTATTTATTACAACAGCATCTCCTCGGTTAAATGTTGGAGACATACTACCAGATAAAATAGCGATAGGTTGATATTTAAACAATCCCATAACAAATCCCGCAATTAAAGCAATAAATGCAAAAACTGGTACATAAATAACTGGATTGTAACTTCTTCTTTCTCTTTTTGATAATCTTTCTGATTTATTTACATGAACATAATTCATATAGATATAAATTGCTAGAGGTAATGTAACACCTACTATTGCTGTTCCAAACCAATCTAAATTTGGAATTATTGGTACAATAAATGGTGGTACAGTTATAAATAATCTATAAACTATGGAAAATTTTGCGCCTCCTATATATACTAAATAGGTTGCTAATGCGCTTTCTAATATAGCTGGTATCAATGTGGTTGATGTATAAATAAATATTTCTTTTAAATCAACAAAATGACTTTCTATGTTTGAGTAATTTAAGTTTATTAGCATAAATATTAATGTCATTAATATGAAATTCCAAGCTTTCTTTTTTTCGTTTTTTATTAACGATTCTCTTACAAATTCTTGAAAAAAAACAATTCCAGCAAATGACCATAGGTTTTTTAGGACACTAAATATATCTTTTGCATAAGGTGTCTTTTCAAACCCAAAAATTAATCCTAACAAGAAATAAGCTATTATGTAAATTATAAGTGCAATAACTAAGCTTTGTGTTTTATCTTTTTCTCCTTTTACCCTTATACTAGTATTTATACTTAAAAAAACTGCTACTGAACAAATTACTATCCACATGAATGGATGAATAATTTCATTATAGTATTCAAGGTTTAAAGGTGTAATTACAAAAACATTTAAAACAAAATATATAATTAATAATCCATATATTATTAAGTTGTTTTTCATATTCATACCCCTTTTATTGTAATCCCTACTATTCTATAATGAATTATAACATATCATTTTAGACTTGGCAACTGTAAATAGAAAAAATATAATTTTCGTAGATTTTTGGTGTTTAGAGTTGACATTTTTTAATATTATAATTAAGTATTATAAAAAGACATGTCTAATGGCGTGTCTTTTTATTAAATTAACTATATTAGTTAGATTGTACAGCGTCAACAGTAATATTTACGCTAGCAGATTTAGTTGTACCAACAGTTTCTGCACTAGAAATAAATTCGGCTTTTACTGTCATTGTAGCTGTATCACTTTCACCAATAGTTGTTGGTGTTGGTGAAGTAACTGTAAATTGGATGTTTCCTTTTTTAGCAATTAAAGCTTCATCACTTTCATCTCCAGCCATTTGAACAACTGGAGTTTGTAAATCAGCAGAGATATTTCCGTTATTTTCAATTGTTAATGTGAATGTAACAGTATCTCCTGGTTGATTTAATTCTGCAGAAAGGGTAGCATTATGACCATCAGAATAACTAATTGAGCCTGTTGGAACTTGTGCTCCTGATAATCCAGCAACTGCATCAACAACTCCTGCTCCTGATGTTTTAGTTTGGTCGAATGCAATATCCCATGTTGAAGTAATTGTTGCAGTTCCATTAATATTTAATTTTTGTGCAAAAGCTGCATATCCTACTGCCATTACAAATACTACTGCTAATAAAGCTCCAATTAACGCATTTTTGTGTTTACTTTCCATTTTTCCTTCCTTTCTAACAATATTTTAAGTAGTTGTCCTACTTTATACTTAATATAACATATTTCATTTTTGACTTCAAGGGCAATTTTAAGGTTTTATTAAAATTTTATTTTTTAACACTTAATTTATATAGATATTGTTATATTTTAATTGTCAATCTTTTTACATTCTTTTTAAATACTATAATTTATAAAAAGTAATGTTAAAAGTATAAAAAAACTGCTTAGAAATTTTATTTTCTTGCAGTTTTTTATTAAAATTATGCTTGAGTTGCTTGAGTAGTAACTGTAATGCTTGCAGAAGTTGTAGTACCAACACTTTGAGCAGAATTATCAAATTCAGCAACGACTGTCATTGTGGCTTCTGCACTTGCGTCAATAGTGGTTGGAGTTGGAGCTGTTACTGTAAATTTGATATTACCTTGTTTTACAACTAAAGGGCTGCTATCTTCATCAGTTCCACTAGTTAAACTAACAACTGGTTGACCTAAATTAGCTTCAATATTACCTTTGTTTTGAATTGTTAATGTAAATGTTATTTTATCACCTGGTTGTACCAAATTAGCATTAATTGTTGCACTTTGTTGAGATGGATAACTAATTGTTCCAGTAGGTGCTGTTGTTCCACCAATTCCAGTAACTGGATCAACAACTCCTGCTCCTGTTGTTTTAGTAGTATCATATGCGATATTCCAGTTTGATGATATTGATGCACTACCATTAATTGTTAATTGTTGTGCAAAAGCGGCATACCCTACTGCCATTACAAATACTACTGCTAATAAAGCTCCAATCATTACATTTTTGTGTTTACTTTCCATTTTGTTTTCCCTCCTATAGTATATTAAGTAGTTTCTCTACTCTAAATATATCTTAGCACATTTAAAGTATTTCATCAAGCAAAATTATTTTTTTGTTAATTATTTTTTTATTTTACGTTATTTAATTTTTTGTTTTTATAGTTTATTAACCTTTTATTTTATGTTTTTCAAAATAAAAAGCAAGTTTTTAAATGAAATTATGATTGTAAACAATATCTACTTTTAATCAATAGTTTCATATTTAAACTTACTTTATTCAAATTATTTTAATTAAGCTTGAACATAATTCATGGTTACTGTTAAATCTGCTGAAGCATTTTGTAAATTTCCTTGATTGCCATTATCAACAAATTCAGCAACAATAGTTATTTCGGCAGTTCCACCACCAGATGTTAATGTACTACTTCCTGGGCTTGTAACAGTATATTTGATATTTCCATCTGAAGTGGTAGCAGTTAATGCTCCATTATCAATATCCATATCTTCAGTTGTACTTGTTAATGTAATATTACTTAATCTGGCATTTAATGTTCCAGAGTTTTCGATTGGAACTACAAATGTCATTTTATCTCCTGGGCTTACTAATTGTGCTGAAAAAGTTGCTGTTAATCCTCCGCCATTTACGGTAACTGAACCTGTTGGGGTAGTTCCCATAGTTGATGATGGTGTAGAACTAGAACCTTCTTGTTTCATATGAACATCCCATTTTGAAGTTATTGATGCACTACCATTAATGTTTAATTGTTGTGCAAAAGCGGCATACCCTACGGCCATTACAAGTACTACTGCTAATAAAGCCCCTATTAATGAATTCTTGTGTTTTGATTCCATTTTATTTTTCCTCCTTTTATCTTTTAAGTAGTCTTCTACTCTATATAGAATATTATCATAATTGAATATTATTTTCAAGTTTATTTTTTGGTTTATATTTTAATAAAGTTATTTAAAATATAAAAAAGCTATGAAATTATACAAATTCATTAGCCTTTTTATTTTTGAATATAATTTAAATTCATTGTTAATGAGCTTGTTGTAGATGTTGGTGTTTGTGTATAACTATTGTTAAATTTAACTGTTATTGTAAATGTGCTTTCCCCTCCAGCTTCTAAGACATCATTCTGAGCAATTCCTGAATAACTATATTGAATTGCTTCATTATTTGAATCATTAAAAGTTATTGTATCGAGCTTAGCATCTAGGTTACCATCATTCTTCACTGTAACATTATATGTTACACTGCTACCTGGACTAACTAATTCAGCTTGAAATGTTGCACTTAATTTATCACTTCCAACTGTTGCACTTAAATTTTTTCCATCTAATGTTTCACTATTGACAGCAATATCCTCAATATGAACATCCCATTTTGAGGTTATTGTAGATGTACCAGTAATTGTTAATTGCTGTGAAAATGCGGCATAGCCTATTGCCATAACGAGTACTACTGCTAATAGTACCATAATTAATGATGATTTGTGCATATCTTCCATATTCCCATCTCCTATCTTGATATTAATATATCATATTTGCAAATTCTTTTCAACAATTTTTACATAGCTTTTGGAATATGGATACCTAATAATTCTAGTAATTTTTTTATTACTAAATTATTATATTCTAAGATGATATTGTAATCATTTTTTATATTTTCTTCTAATGATGACATATGATTTGTTTGATAAAAGTTATTATCTATTACAGATAATTCATATAAATAATTAGCAATTAAATGAGGTTTTCTTTCTTTTGCGGCTGCTTCTATAATTGAAGTTACTTCTAATAATTTTAAACGTAAAGTTCTGTCTATTTCATTATAAATGTTTTCAGATAATTTTCCGTTATTTTGAGTTAACAATTTACTTATTCTTAAATATGTATATAAAATGTATGGTCCTGTTTTTCCATTAACTTCACTAAATTTTTTAATGTCAAAGATATAGTTTTTAGTGTAATCGTTTTGAAGGTCAGCAAATTTAATAATAGCATTTACGATTTTATCTAAATCTTCATCTTGCATGGATTTATTTTCTTCTCTTAGGTTTACAAATTCTTCTTTAACTTCTTTGATTAAGTCTTCCAGTTTTAAGGCACCGCCAGTTCTTGTTTTAAAGGGTTTATTATCTTCTCCATTGACTGTTCCATAACCACAGAATGTTAGTTTACCATTATAGATATTTGTTTTTTTACTAGCTCTAAAGACTTGTGTAAAGTGCATACTTTGTCTAGCATCTACTACATAGATTATTTCATCTGGATTAAAGTCTTTTTTTCTTTGCCAAATAGTACCTAAGTCTGATGTAGCATATAAATATGCACCATCTGATTTTTGAATTATACATGGTGGGATTTCTATTTTATCATCATCTTCTTTAACATCAATGACTTTGGCACCATCATCTATTTTTACACATGATTTTTTATCTAAATATTCCATCATTTCATCAAAGTATTTATAGGCATCACTTTCTCCATACCAATAATCAAAATGAACATCTAGATAATCATATATTCTTTTGATATCTTTTATGGATAAGTCACATATTTTTTTCCATAGGATTTGATAATTTTTATCTTTATTTTGAAGTTTTTTGGTTATTTCAGCACATTGCTCTTTTATTTTTTCGTTTTCTTTACATAAACCACTTATTTTAGGATATGTAACATTTAAGTAATCCAAATCAAATTCTATATCTTCATATTTTTTATTTGGAAAATCATGAATTATTCCATAGATTACTTGCCCCATTTGAGCACCAATATCGCCTAAGTGGACATCAGATATGGTGGTATTACCTTTAAATTTTAAAATATTATTGATTGCTTGACCTATGATTGCGGTTCTTAAGTGACCAACATGAAGCGGTTTGGCTATGTTGGGTCCACCATAATCTAATACTATTTTATTATTTTCTCTTTTTATTCCTAGTTTATCTTTTTTCATTAATTCTTTTAAGGTATTATTTATTAATTTATCACTTGTAATTATATTGATGAATCCTGGTTTAGCAACATTTACTTCTTTAAAATATTCTTTGAAGTTTTTATTTTCTTTTAGTTTATTTACTATTTCTTCGGCTATTATAAATGGCGCTTTATGATATATTTTAGCTAGTTTAAAGGCATCATCACACTGAAAATCTACTCCATCAATATTTGATTTAACTATTTTTGTTTCATAGTCATAGTTTAGTGTTTTTAATGTTTCATTTAAGATGTTTTCTAATTTAGTATTCATTTAATTTCCTCCTTTATATTATGAAAACCCCTATAAAATAAGGACGAGTTTTTACCCGCGGTGCCACCTTACTTCATAGAGGCTCTATGCAACTTTAATCTTTAATGCAGATTATACAACGACATTTTTTAGGAACTGCGTTCATAAGGATATATTGCTTAGCTTCCACTAATCTAAACTCACTATAAATATATTTATCTTATTACTATTTTTCCTGTGTCTTGTTTTTAATTATATAGAATTATGTAATCACTGTCAATTGTTTGAATTTGAAAACTAAATATATATAATATATAGAAAAAATGATTAACTCTTGCAGTTATAAAATTTTAGCTATTTTAAAAAAAATTATTTTTTAATGTTAATTATTTATGGTAATTTTTTATCACAAGAAACTACTTTTGAATTATCTTTTATATAATCTGGTGCATGTTGAAGTTTATGTTCTAAAACAAATGCTTCCGTATCATATTTAGTTAATCGCATATCATTAATCATCTTTAAAATACTGCTTCCAATAGTAAAAACAGCTCCTGTAATAATTGTATTTTTGTCTACAAAAAGTAAGCCGCTACCCACTCCTATTAACCCTGCAATTCGTATAAATCCTAATACTTGTCCATTAAATACTTTTTTTTCAATTTTTTCATCTATGTCTTCTATTCTTTTTTCTAATGTATATTTTTTCATAAATGTAACCTCCAAATATATACAATAACATTTTTAAAAATCGTGTTCATAAAGATATATTGCTTATCTTCCACTAATCTAAACTCACTATAAATATATTTATCTTATTACTATTTTTCCTGTGTCTTTTTTAAGTTCCTTTTTATGTACTAAATATATCATATTTTTTTTAAAATGTCTAATATTAAAGGAAAAGTCCATGGACTTTCCCCTTATTAAAAGAATACAGAACCTAGTAAAATAGCTAAAAGTATATATAATACTAATACAATTAAATAGCTATTATTACCTGTACATGGTCTTTCACATGAATTATTGCAAGCCATAATTACTCCTTTCTAGGGCTTATAAATAAGCTCCAAGTATGATTATTAAAAGAATAAATAATACTAATACGATTGCGGCAGAACTTACTCCAGTATTACACATATAAATCATCCTCCTTTTTACCTTTCACATTATTTTATGGAAATTTTTAGTTTGTGTGATTACTTATGGGTAAAAATAAATAAAAATATTGAATTTTAAAGGAAAATTTGATATTATTTTATATGTATGAAAGCATACATATGAAAGGAAGATTAATGTGAAAAAGAAAAAAATATTTGCTTTAGTTTTAGTAACTGTTTTAGCACTTACAGGTTGTGGTAATGAAGCTACTTTGAAAAATGGCGAAGAAGTGGTGGCTAAAATGGATGGTAAATCTATTACTGCTGAAGATTTATATGATGAACTTAAGAAACAAGGTGGTGCGGTTACTTTAACTAATATGATTGATGCCTTTGTTGTTAATAAGGAAATTAAAACTGATGATGATGCAGAATCTTATGCGGATTCACAATTAAGTTCTTATAAAAAATCTTATCAAAGTTATGGACAAGATTTTAATGCGGCTTTAACAGCAGCTGGATACTCTGGTGAAGATGAGTTTAAAGATGAACTTATTTTAGAGTATAAGAAGAATTTAGCAACTGAGAATTATGTTAAAGATGAGTTATCTGATGATGAGATTCAAAAGTATTATGATGATAATATTTATGGAGATATTGAGGCTAGACATATTTTAATTAGTCCTAATACTAAAGATGATATGAGCGATGATGAAAAAGAAGAAGCTGAAAAGAAAGCTAAAAAAGAAGCAGAAGATATTATTAAAAAGCTTGATAAAGGGGAAAAGTTTGCAGATTTAGCTAAGAAATATTCAGATGATGAAGGTACTGCTAGTAAGGGCGGAAAATTAACTGTTACTTATGGTGCGGTTGTCGATGAATTTTGGGATGGTGTTACTGAATTAAAAGATGGTGAATATTCAAAAGAACCTGTTAAATCTGAATATGGTTATCATATTATTTACCGTATTAAGCAAAAAGCAAAACCTGAATTAAAAGATGTTAGAGATGATGTTATTGACAAGCTTGTTCAAGAGAAAATGAATGAAGATTCTACTTTACAAACTAAAGCTTTAATGGCTTTAAGAAAAAAATATAATTTAGAAATTTCTGATGATGGTCTTAAAAAATCTTATGATAATTCTATTAATAATGCTTTAAGTGCAAATCAAAACAGTTCAAATTAATGGACTGTTTTTTCTATAAAATTATTAATTTCTTCGTTGGTAAATCCTTTTTGATATAGTTTTTGTTTTAATTTATTTTTTAAGATATAACCCTCATATTTTGTTTTTAATTTATTATATATTTTTTCCATTTCTTTTTCTAATTTACTATTATCTATGGTTATACTATCTAAATGATTAGTGATGTCTTCTTTACTATATCCTAGGTTTGTTAAATATAGATATGTTTTTTGTTTAAAGATATTAGATGTGTCTTTAGTATTTGATTTTATTTTTTTATTAATTATTTTTTCTAATTTTTCATCAATTAAATTTTGAGTAAAATTATCTAAGGCATTTTCTATATACATACTATCTATATGATGGTTTTCTAATTCTTTTTTTATTTTATAAGGTCCTTCTAACGTTAAATTTATTTTATCATTACAGAAACTATGGGCAAATAATTCATCATTAATTAAATTTATTTCTTTTAAGGATGTAATTATTTTTTCTTCATCTTGTTTTGACACTTCATTTTCATTTAATTTTTTTCTTATTTCATATTCACTTCTTTGTTTACGGTTAATCATTTTAATTATTTTATTATAGTTATCATAATATTTGGTTTCTTTTTTTATTTTATCTAAAAGCTTTGGAGTTATTTTTTTATCATATAATAAGCTATTATTTATAATTACTTGGTCATTGGTGGTAATTATTTCGTTATTATCTAATATTATTTGATAGTCTTTACTAGTTTTTTTGATGTTTATTATTTTCATTTTAAACCTCCATTTTTAATTAACTATATCACGAACAATTGTATTTGTAAATGTTTTTTAAATCTTTTCTATCATAATGTTTTTAGTATCTTTTAATCTTAAGGCCATAACAGTATTTTTTATTTTATAAGCTCTCATATTATCTCCAAAATTTTTTAATATCAGTTTTACTTTTTCTCCTTTCACAAAACCGATATCCATTAACCTTTTTTTTATGTTTTCATTGGTGTTTACATTTTTAATTATTCCTTCTTCATTTATTTTTAATTCATTTAAACTTATCATATTATATTATATGTTTTTTTGTATAAATACTTTCTTTTTATACCATAATAAATTAGAAAGGATGATATTATGATAAAAGAACATATTATTAATAATTTTAAAGGTGCGAGTAAGGAGGAGATTAAGGAGTCTATCGTTTCTTCTTTTAATGATAGTGATGAAATAACATTACCTGGTTTAGGGGTGTTTTTTGGAATTGTCTGGAGTAATTCATCTGATGAAGAAAGAAATAAGATTTTGAATATTTTAAAAGATAACCTTAGTTAAGATTATCTTTTTTAATTAAGAACTTCTGGTTTTGATAATTTATTTGTATCTACTATATAAGTAGAACCGTTTACTATTTGATTATTAATATTAAATTTTGATTTGAATGTGAAGTTATTTTCAGTAAAGACAAAGCTATTTGAATCGATGGTTTTACTTGTTAGTCTATTATCTATATTTTGAATTTTTTCATCTAGGATTTGATTTTCTTCTAAGGTCTCTTTTAAATCATATACTTTTATAGCTTTTTCTTTAACTACTAAGACATTTGAACCATCATTATTATCTAATATAAATAGTTTATTATTAAATACACCTAATTTTATATTGATAACATTAGTTATGTTTGTGATAAATCTTTTGTCATTTATATATAGTCCAGCTTTTTTACCATTTTGGTCTGAGTATATTACTACTATGTTTAAGTTATTTGCATTAACATTATATCTACTATAACCATTTTTACATTTTGGTCCAGATAGATTATTATATTCATCTAATGAAAGATTGAATGTACATTCATCAGATATTTCTGGATATGGGTTTGTATAAACTGTTGGTGTA
The DNA here is from genome assembly GCA_944329375.1 of uncultured Bacilli bacterium. Lineage (GTDB taxonomy): Bacteria > Bacillota_I > Bacilli_A > RF39 > UBA660 > Coprosoma. Next base: position 25,469 of record CALVIB010000011.1, read on the forward strand.
GTTATGGCTGTTTGTGATTTTGGAATTTCTTTTTTATTATTTAATATTGATAGTGTTAGTGCAATGATTAAAATTATTACTAATACTATTAAAATATAGATTAATATTAATTTACTTTTTTCCCCTTTCATTTTCTTTCACCTCTATTATATAGAATATCACATTTTGAATTTAAAATATATAGTTTTAATTTAGTTTAATAATTTTACTTGCGATAATTTGATATTCATCATATCTTTTTTCAACTTTTCCAATGATTTTTATGATATTACCCGGTTTTATTTTAGGTGTTGCTTGATAAGTTTTAGGAAAAATCACTATATCGGCTTCGGATAATTCATCACTGGCGGTAATAAACATCATTTTATCTTTATTTTTTGTTTCGATTTCTTTTGCTTTATCTACATAGGCGATAGCCGTAACTATTTTATCAAAGTAATTATTTAAATTTCTTAATTCGATAGCTTTACAATCTTGTTTTTTATATTCAGTTACTGGATGATTACTTAGATAAAAGCCAAAGACTTCTAATTCCTTTTGCATTAGTTCTTTTTTAGGTAGCTCTTCAAAGTTTTCGAGTTCTGGTTTAAATGTATCATCTGATACATAGTAGCCTATTTCACTATAATTCATGATGATATCTAGATTTTTAATTAATGTATTTTTATTAAATCCGAATGAGTCAAAGGCTCCTGCATATATTAAATTTTCTAATATTTTAGAGTTAATTTGTTTGCCACATCTACAAATGAAATCAAATATATCTTTGAATTTTCCCTTTTTTCTTTCTTCTAAGATGTTTTTAGTGGCAAGTGTACCGACACTTTTTATATTGGTTAAAGGAAATATTATTTGATTATTAATTATTTGATAGGTATCTAAGCTTATATTTATATCTGGTTTATGAATGGTTATACCATTTTTTTTACATTCGTATATATATTCTTTGGTTTTTTGTTCACTATTTATAGCAAGTGTAAGAAGATGTTTCATGAATATTCTTGGATAGTGAGCTTTTAAATAAGCCATACGGTATGATATCATGGCATAAGCTACAGAATGAGAACGATTGAAACCATAATCGGCAAATCTATATATCATTTCATAGACTTTTTGAGCTAAGGATTTATCATATCCTCTTTCTATACTGCCTTTTATAAATTTTTCTTTTTCTTTTAACAAAATACTTTCACTTTTTTTACTCATGGCCCTTCTAAGCAAGTCAGCTTCAGCTAAGGTGTAACCTGCCATTATATGAGCTATTTGCATGATTTGTTCTTGATATACGATAATTCCATAGGTTGGTTTTAATATTGGTTCTAAATCTTTATGAAAATAATCTATTTTTTCTAGTCCTCTTTTTCTTCTAATGTATGAATCGATGTTTTTCATTGGTCCTGGTCTAAAGAGCGCGAGTGCAGATACGATGTCTTCAAATGTTTGTGGTTTGAATTTTTGTAAGAATTTTTTCATACCTTCTGATTCAAATTGGAATATTCCTACGGTATCTACTTTATTAAATATATTTAAGGCTTTTGAATCATCTTCAGGAATTGTATCAAATTCTAATGTTTTTATTTCATTTAATATATTAGCAATTATGGTTAGGTTTTTTAAACCTAGAAAATCCATTTTGAGTAGTCCTAGTTCTTCTAGATGGTCTTTATCATATTCAGTTGCATAGTATTCGTGATTTTTATCTAAAGGAATATATTCATCTAGATTATATTTTGACATGACAATGCCTGCTGCATGGAGTGAGGTATGTCTTTTTAAACCTTCAAATTTTGAGGCTATTTTATATACTGGTTTTAGTTCTGAATTTATTTCTAAAAATCTTTTTACTTTTGGGTTTTGATAGTTTTGTCTAATGGTTAGTTTAGAATCTAGAAGTTTACTTAAGTTATCTACGGTTGCTTGAGGAATGTCTAAGATTCTACAAACATCTTTAATGGCCTGTTTGGTAGCTAAAGTACCAAAGGTAACTATAAGGGCTACTTTTTTTCCTCCATATTTATGAATACAATAGTCAATTACTTTTTCTCTTTTAGTGTCTTCAAAGTCGACATCAATATCAGGCATGGTTATTCTTTCTGGGTTTAGAAATCTTTCGAATAGAAGATTATATTTTAAAGGGTCGATAGTTGTTATATTTAAACAGTAAGCAACTAGTGAGCCAGCAGCACTTCCCCTACCTGGTCCTACTAATATATTATTTTCTTTAGCGTATTTTATGTAATCGGCTACTATTAGAAAATAGTCACAAAAACCCATTTTATTTATTATTTCTAATTCGTGTTTTAATCTAATCGCATATTTTTTAGGAGCTTTATTTCCAAATATTCGTTTCATACCTTCTATACATGATTTTTTTAATTCTTCATAGGCGTTTTTGCTTTCATCATATATTGGCAACAAATCTTGATGAGTTTTTATTTTTATATCGCATAAATTTACTAATAGTTCGTTGTTTTTATCTATTTGTTTTAATGGTAATAAGCTGACATTTTGAAATGTTTCTGTTACTTCATTTACTTTAATACCATCTTTAATAGCTTTTAGATATTTTAAGTATTTTTCATCATCTTTATTTATGCATAATATTTCATTCATATATAGAATGTTATTGGCTTTTATTTTTTGTTTTTGTTCTTGATTTTTATAGGTTATAAAAATATATTTGTATATTTTTTTTAATTCATTATATAATATTCTACTTTCATAAGGAACTAAACAGATTAGGCCTTTAGAACTGTCGGCAAGGATATCTATGGTTATTTGATTTTCTGATTTTTTTGTTGTTATTTTCATAAGGTTTTTATAACCATCATAATTCATTGCATAGAGAATTATTTTTTCTGGCAAGGTTATTTCTAAACCAATTATTGGTTTAATATTATATTTTTGGCAAGCTTTATAAAAATCTAATACACCATACATATTATCATCGGTTATGGTTAAAGCTTCTATGTTATTTTCTTTAGCTATTTTGACTAATTCATCTATTTTTATCATACTTTTTAAAAGCGAGTTACATGTTTTGATGTTTAATGGTGCATACATAATATCCCTCCAATTTTATTTTACTATAATTTCTAGATATTCCAAAGAAAATTTTGTTATTTTTCTTTACATTTATCTTTATTCATTGATATAATAATTCATAACAGTTAGAAAGGACAATTGTTATGAATAATATAAGCAATTTTAGTTTAAGTGATATTGTTAATAATTTAGGAATAACTTATATTTATAAATTAAGGAGAGGTGTTATAAATAAAAATCCTCAAGATTACTATGAGGTAATGTGGGCAGATATAGGATTTATAACTGAAGATAATATTTTTATTTCTTTAATGAATAATGTTGGCGAAATGTATCAAATGGGAAATGGATTTGATGATGAGGAGTTTGCGATTGACTTTAAGTCTTTTAAAGAACTTAGCAATGAATATATAGGATATGAGCCAGAACTATTTTTAGAAAAATATAAAGATAAAGCTGGTAAGTTTTATACTTGGAATTTTGAAAAAAAAGATTTTGAGGAAATTACTGATGAAGCATTTTTAGCAAAACAGAAGAAGGAAGCAAAGTCTAATTTAGATATTTTAAAGATGTATGATAGTGTTAAAGAAACTATTATATCTCAGGATGAACAAGTTAAACAGGTTTTAGCTTCTGTTTATAAAAACCAAAAGATTATTAATTCTTCTTTGGACGATGAGACTATTTCTAAGTTAAAGGAAAATATTATTGTCTATGGACCAACTGGAACTGGTAAGACAGAGATTTTGAGTCAGATTGCGAAGTTATGTAATGTTCCGATTGTTATTGAGGATATTACTTCTTTTTCGGAAACTGGTTATGTGGGCAGAGATATTTCTGAGATGCTTACTGATTTATATAATGCGGCTGGCATGGATATTGAGTTTGCTCAAAGAGGAATTTTAGTTATTGATGAGTTTGATAAACTATCTGAAGGAGATTCTATGGGTAATGGAGCTGGACCTTCTAGGAATGGTGTTCAAAGGTCACTTTTAAAATTATTAGATGGTGGAGTTATTGGATTTAGAGAAGATTATAGTGATGGAGATTTAATTGATTTTAATACATCTAAATTAACTGTTGTCGCACTAGGAGCTTTTAGTGAAATTAAAAAAAATGATGATTATACTGATGTTTCTACTAAAGATTTTATAGATTATGGTATTATGCGAGAGGTTATGGGAAGATTTTCTAAGTTAGTTCAAATGAACGCTTTTAAAAGAGAAGATTATAGAAAGATTTTATTAGAATCTAAATTAAGTCCTATTAATACTTATACTAAGTTATTTGATGAGATGGGAATTAAATTTTCTTATGATGACAATTTAATAGATTATATTATAGATGAGGCTATTGCTTTAGATTGTGGAGCTAGAAGTTTGAAAACTGTTTTTGATGGAATTATCAGTGATTATTTATTTGATGTTTTTGCAAAAGATAAAAAAGAAATACATATATCTATTCCAAAGGGAAAATCATATGTAGCTAAGAAAAGAGCTTCTGAAAATCGTAGAGCTATCGGGTTTCGTTAATTATACTAAAGTGTTAGTTTATATTTAAAGTACAATACTTTCAATTTAAATTACACTACGAATAACATTTGACTTATTAATAATATTGTGATAAAGTTATATAGCGAAGAAAAAAACTTAAGGAGGGATATCATGGCAAAAAAAATAACTGAGGCTAAACCATTGTTTGGTAATCGCCGTTCACATGCTTTAAATGCGACTAAGCATGCTTTTAAACCAAATTTACAAACAGTAACTATTAACGGAAAAAAATATAGAGTTTCTGCTAGAGAATTAAAAAGTATTAAAAAAATGTTAGCTGCATAAATTAAAAGAAAGCCTTTGAGCTTTCTTATTTTATTATAAAGGAAATTCCAGTTTTTTCGTTTTTGGCTATTACTTCATACCCTAGTAGGGTTAGGGTTTGTTTAACTATTGATAAGCCTAATCCAAACTGGCCATTAATTCCTTTTTTATAAGGAGTAAACATGTCGTTTAAAATGCTTTCATCAATATTTGGACCATCGTTATAAAAGGTTATACGCCTATTTTTTACAGTTATTTTCACTTCCTTTTTCGCATACCTTATGAAATTACTTAAGATATTATCGATTATGGCTTCCCACATATCAGTAGTACCTTTAAAATCAGTTTTTTTATCCAAAATATCGATTTGCCATTTAATATCTGGCCTAGCAACTTTAAATTTTGATACAGATTTTTCTAAAATGTCTACGACATTTATTATGTCACTTTTATAATTATCCATATCTTTAAAATACGTTAATTTATTCAAATATAGTAAGGAGTGTACTTTTATTTCTAATTTTTTTATTTCATCTTTTATAATTTTAAGTCCATCTTTTTCATTTTCTACACCATCTTCAATAGCTTCTATATATGATTTTATAACGGTGAGAGGGGTTTTAAAATCATGAGAAATATTTTGATACATTTGATTTTTATATTCTTCTTGTTTATGTAAAGTAAGCTTCATATTGTCGATGGCATTAGATAGGACTTTTAGTTCATCATCTACTCTATAATTATATTTATCTTTATAATTATCATTATCTAAGTTATCTACTTTTTCTTTTAGATGACGAATCTTTTGGGCGAGCGACTGACTCCACCAAGCTACTATGGCAAGCATTAATAGCAAGGTTATTAAAAGCACTGGGAATAAGGCTTCTAATATGTCAGAACGCATTTGACGAACATAGTTATCATTTGTAAGTGCTAATCTATAACCATAGTTGTCATTTAGTGTATTATAGTAGTAAGTTTTTCCTTGGTATTTAAATTTACCAAATTCTTTGTTTATGTTTTCTAGAATTTGTTTAGCTGACAGATTAATTATATCATTTAGATTACTAGAAGTAGTTATTATATTATCTTTTTGATATATGTACGCTATACTACTTTCTATTTCGTTAGTTATTACATTATTATTAACGACATCTAAAGGAGTTTTTAAGTATAAGTATATGTTTTTTTCATATATTGGTATTAAGACTTTTGGGAGTATAATTGCAAAACTTATATATATTAGGGCAAACATTATTAAGACAATGGTTAGAATTTGTCTATATAGGTTATGTCTTAAATTCATGATAATCTATATCCATATCCATAAATAGTATTTAATCTTAGTTTTGGCATTTTCTTTCTGAGCCTTCTTACTAAATCATCTACTACTCTATCACTGCCAAAATAATTGTCTCCCCAAACTTTTTCTAAGATATGACTTCTTGAAAATGATTTGTTTTTATTTTGCACTAGCATTAATAGTAAATCAAATTCCAAAGTAGTGAGAGAAAGTTCTTTGTTATTATCTTTAACCAGCCTTTTATCTATATCAATTTCATAGGTATCATATGTTATTTTTTGGGTTTGTCCCATATAAGTTCTTTTTATAATATTATTAACTCTTAATACTAACTCTTTTGGAGAATATGGCTTAGTTATGTAATCATCACTTCCTAACTCTAAGCCAATTATTTTATCTAAATCTTGGTCACGAGCTGATGTGAATATTACTGGAACATCTTCTCTTTCTTTTATTTTTTTTATGATGTCATAGCCACTTACTTCATCGCCTAACATTATATCTAATATCCATAAATCAACTTTATCAGTTATATGATTTAAAGCATCTGTTCCATTATAATACTGCACTACTTCATATCCAGCTCTTTCTAAATAAGATTTAATTAAGTCATTTAAGTTTTTTTCATCTTCAACTAAACAAATTTTGTACATTAATTATCGCCTCATTTATAGTATAACACTATTTTTTTAATTCATCTATCACAACCTTTCTAAGAGCTTTTCTTTTGCTCTGTAATAATCATACTAAATCATTGTGGTGCAAATTTGATGAAAGTGTGGGAAATTATGGTATTAAGAAATTTGAATTTAAAAACTGGTTGTTATTATCTTCTATAATAAGCTAACCAGCCACCTTGATTATCACTAACCCATACTTCTGTACCTGTTTGATCACCAGTTCTACCACATAATCCATTTCCTTCTCTACTACTAGATGCTTGTACAACTTTACCATCTCCAGCATATATACCTGTATGTCCTGTTTCCCACAATATATCTCCTGGTTGTAGCTCATCTACTGAATATGTATATCTTTTAAAACCTATATTAGTTAATACTCCATCCATTGTATATGTTGAAAAAGCTGAGCCGCCTAATTCTTCTCTACTATACCCTGAATTTAAAAGTGCATGCCATACCAAACTTGAACAATCATAATCTGGTCCAAGTCTATTACACTGACTATATCCATGTGAGTCATCATTAGCTATATCTATTGCCCACTGTAAATAATCTACATTTGCATCTGCACATATTTTAGCATTAAACATTACTCCCCAGCCAAATCCTTTTCGCATTTCCGCTTCTGTAAATTTTCTTTTATAATAATCATGTTTATAATCAACTATATTATCCGCTGGATCATTTACTAAATATTTACCATTACTCATTCCTCTTACCACTATAAAATGTCCTGCTGTTGTAAATATTCCACTTTCTCCATTATACCAAGCTATTACAGGTTGATTGTTTTTTATAGCTTCTTTCATATCATCCCAATTTTTTGTATAAATTGGTGGAGTTATCCCATATGCTTCTGAAATTTGGGAAAAATTTCTATACCAAGCATATCCTCTTTTTTCTTCTTTATTTATGACTTCATTTGGATATATTGTTCTATCTAACAAATAACTAGCTACCATAGCAAACGCAGTTGTATCACACCCTCCTGCATGTATACTAACTGTTTCGCCTTCATCAGTAACAAATGTTATACTTCCCCATCTTGGGTCTCCTTGTATATAATGAGGAATTGCTAATCCTCCTTCCAATGGTTCATAAGCATACTCAGCTTTTGATGGATCTTGATTACAATAATTACTAGTTTCTCCATCTCCAACACCAAAAACTATAGGTGGAGTTGAAATTATCTGTATAAACGAAACTACCACAAAAATTACTATAATACCTATAATAAGTATTGGTAATAAAAAAGGCATAACAGAAGTAGCAATTAAAGTTCCTGTGGTTTTTACCATGGATTTTATGAAATTTTCAGGGTCAATCGAATTATTCTTGTTTACTAAATTTTTTGCTTTTGATATAAACCCTTTAAATGCCATTTCTATTCCTCCTTACTTATATAGTATATCATTTTTTTATTTCATAAACATAACATTCTAACTCATTTGCTGATAAATATCTTTTATTATCGGTAATTTTAAATATTTTGCTTTCTTTAGCTTTTAATATACTATTTTCTTCTTGTTTTATGGTTTGTATTTTTTTATTACTGCTATCATATAAGTCAATAACTAAGGTGCGAATTTTTTTGTTTTTATTTGATTTATTATTTACCTCAATTTCTATTTCTGTTCCATTATCAGTAATAGTAAGAGCAACTAGTTTACATGTACTTTTTTCTTCTTTTGTTTTTTCATTACTTTTAAATGTAATGTTTATGATTATAAATACTAAAATAAGTGCTAATATAATGGAAATAATTAATATAATTTTTCTTTTCATTTATTTCAACCTTTCTTATGCTATTCTTTTCCACATATATACAGTCGTATATGGATTTTGAATACTAAATGATTGTGTTGCTCCTACTGTAGATGTTGTTGTTTCTTCTCCTTTAAATGTACTTTCTACTGTTCCTTCTGGGGTTAGCGTATGAGTATGTGAACCTGAACTATATGTATTTCTTCCATTTATCGTGTCTGAAGTTACTGCTACTCTATCATAAAATAAGGGCATTGGGTCTTCAGCTGTCGGACGAAACAATCCAAATCCTTTAGCTTCATTTGATGCTTTATTAAATTTAACTCCATGAGTGTGAGCACCAGTAGAATTAGTATTTACAGAACTTCCTTCAAAAACATTACTGACTATTCCACTTGGAGTTGTTGTATGGGTATGAGCAGGAATATTTTCTGATAATAATGTCTTTGTACTACTTCCACCAATATCATTATAATTATAAGTGCTTGTTCCATTATTACCAACTCCCACTAACTGCCTTCCTTCAGAATAACTTTCCCAAGTACCCCCTATATTATTACTGGGATTTATATTTGATACTGTTATATAAATACTTCCTATTGGATAAAGTTTATCAATATCATTTAAGTGGGTTATTTCTTCAGATAAATTATCACTATTTTTGTTTAAATCATTTATTTTATCTATAATTGTTTCTGCTTTAATATTTGGCAGACCAATAATAAATAAAACTAATATTAAGAATATTTTTTTCATGATATTCACCTATCCTATTCTTTTCCAAAAATAAACTGTAATATATGGATTTTGGACACTAAATGATTGAGTTCCTCCAACTGATGATGTTGTAGTTTGATTTCCTTTAAATGTACTTGTTATATTACCTGCTGGAGTTAATGTATGAGTATGACTTCCAGCATTTAACGAAGCTATTGGATTTTGGTTATTTGTTAAAACTAATAATCTACCTGCAAATCCACAAGTAGCATTATAAGATACACATCTACCATTGTCAGCTAAACCTAAACCTTTATCTGGCATTTCACGGCCTGCTTCATATACTCCAAGATTATGAGTATGTGAGCCACTAGAATTTGTTGTAGAACTTATTCCTGTAAATGTGCTCTCTACTGTTCCTGATGGGGTATAAGTATGGGTATGAGCTGGTATATTTGAAGTATTTAATGTTACTTTGCTAGAACCACCATTTGATGATACCTCTGAATAGTTTGTTGTTCCGTTATTTCCCATACCTACTAATGTCCTGCCTTGAGCGTATGCTTCCCATTTTCCACCTATGGTTTGTGCAGGGTTTGTGTTTGATGTTGTTGTATAGATACTTCCTATGGGATATTTATCATCTAGTAAGTTTAAATTATTTAACTGTTCATTTATTTTATTTAATTTTTCACTCATATTATTTAATATGTCTTCTGTTTCATTGGCTTTTACTTTGGAAATTGGAATTAAAATTACAAATAATAGAATTATTACTTTTAATTTTTTACATGTCATATTCCCACCTATCCTATTCTTTTCCATATATAAGTAACTATATATGGATTCATTATATTAAATGATGTATTATTTCCACTTTCTGATGTATTAGTTTGCTCTCCAATATATTTACTTTCTACTGTTCCTTTAGCAATATATGTATGAGTATGAGTTCCATTTGACGTCGTTTTCCAACCAGCATTATTAACAAGCAATCTATTTATAAAATCAGGATAGTTATATCCAGCGGCAGCCTCTGTATCGTGTTGCGGTTGTCCATAATCTGTTCCTTCTTTAGACTGGGTTGTTGTCATAAATTCATAAGTATGATTATGATTTCCATTGCTTGAGGTTTCTGCTTTTTTTCCACTAAATGTACTTTGAATGGTACCAAGAGGAGTGGCATTATGACTATGGTTTGGTAAATTAATGGTTGCTAAAGTTACATTTTCCGTTCCTCCGGTAAGCCCTGATGAAATGTAATTATCTATTCCATTACTGCCAACACCTAATAATGTTCTACCTTGGGCATATGCCTCCCATTTTCCGCCCAATGTTTCAGAAGGATTAATATTAGAATTAGTAATATAAATACTTCCAACAGGATATGTTTTATCTAAAAATTCATTTTCATATTTTTCTTTTTTATTTAATAGTTCTTCATATTTTTTATTAAAAATATTATAAATTAATTCATAACCTTCATTTAATCTTTCTTCTGTTAATGCTACTTCTATGCTATTACCAGCTCCATCTGTGGCTTTTAATTTTATTGTACTTAAATCAAATGAATCGAAAGTATAAGTTTTATCTTTTTCATTATTTATATAATTACCATTATTTATTTTATATTCATATTTTGAGATACCACTTGCATCTTCACAAGTAGCTTCAACTGTTACTGTATTTTCAGTAGCTCCTGTAACTTTCAATGTACATACAGGTGGAATATTATCTATGGCCTCAGCGGTTAAGGTTACATTATTACTTACTATATATTTATCATCTGGATTTCCTACTTTAGAACTTCCACTATACCATCCATCTATTATATAGCCTTTATTTGGAGTTATGGTTGGTAGGGTTATTTCACATTCTGTTTCTCTATTATATATTGTACATATATCACTACTTTTTCCTATACTTTCTATATTACTTCCTTTGTTATAGGTTACTTTTATTTCTTTTTTATAGATAGCATACAAGGTACTTGTTCCGACTGGCATTTGATA
>CALVIB010000012.1 GCA_944329375.1 uncultured Bacilli bacterium
TTAATATCATATGTTACCTCTTTCTAGAAGGTTATCCTTCATATATTAACATACGATATTTTATAATCCAATTCCTTCAAAAAAATATCAAAATTTATAATAATTTGATTTTTTAAAACTATCATACACTAAATTATTGACAAACTTCCATTAAAAAACAAGATTTTACGCTTGTTTCTTTGCTTTTAGTATTAAAATTATTTAATATTTTCTAAAATAATTTCTTTATTTTTTAATAATCTTTCATCATCATCAATTTTAAGAGCTTCATCAACACACTCTAAAGCTCTACTATAATTTCCTATATTAAAATAACAAATCGACAAGAAATCATATATACTAAAATCAGTACTAAACCATTCAGTAATATAAGTTTTATAACCTTTTTTAATATTTAATGCCTTTTCTAAAAGTGGTATAGCTTTTTCATAATCTTGATTATCATAATAAAATAAAGCAAGTTCTGTATAAGCTTCCTTTAAATGTGGAGCTTCTAGTAAAGCTTTTTGATACCAAAATTCAGCTTCTAATTTTCTATTTAAATGTTTATAACACCTACCAATAAACCTCATAGAAGCACATCTTTCATCTTTCCACGTAGAATTTTTTAAAGACAAATGTTTTTCTAAAGTATCGATTGCCTCATTCCATCTCTCATAATACATATACTCTCTGCCCAAATAATGCATATTTCTATCATCTGAAGGATCTTCCGCAACAGACAACTCCAAAAGAGGCAAATAACTTCCTCTAGATTTACTCCTATCAGGATAATGATTTAATACTATTTTTTCATCAAACACCCTTTTCTCTACACCATCAAATTTTAAAACTTCATGTACAGGATGAGTCCATTTATAACCATATCTAGAATGTATTTTGTCAGAATAAAAACTAATTATAGGATTATTATTTTCATCTAAACTCCAATTAAAAGTATAACTAGCTCTAGTTGTATCTTTATCCCATATTTTTTCTAATTTATCTCGCCAACCTTTTTCAAACACTTCATCTAAATCTGTACATACACATATATCCGCATCTTCATCAACCATATCTAATGACACATTACGGGCCACATCAAATCTCCAAGGTTTAATTATTTCTTTTTTTACTATTACTCCTAATTCTTTTAAAACATCATAACTATTATCTGTTGAACCAGTATCCAAAACAAATATTTTATCTGCTTCTTTCATAGAATCATACCATCTTTTTATAAATTTTTCTTCATTTTTGCATATAGCATAAACACATATTTTCATATTCCATCCCTCCATAATAGAATATGAAATCAATTTCAATATAATTATTCATAAACCCTAAATTTTATCAAGTAATTTTAATTTTCTAATAATTTTTTTCTCTATTCTAGATATATAAGATTGACTAATACCTAATAATTCAGCCACATCTTTTTGAGTCATTTCTTCATTATCATAAAGACCATACCTTAAAATCATAATTTTCTTATCTCTTTCATTTAATTTTTCAATCTCACCATATAACAACTTTTTATTTGTTTCTTCCTCCAATCCTTTAGTAACTATATCACTATCTGTTCCTAAAATATCTTCTAAATGTAACTCATTACCCTCTGAATCAAAACTTAAATTATCTTCAAAACTAATTTCTCCTTTTCTTCTTTTATTTTTTCTTAAAAACATTAATATTTCATTATCAATACATCTAGAAGCATATGTGGCAAGCTTTATATTTTTATCAAGTTTATACGTATTTACCCCTTTAATTAAACCAACACTCCCAATACTCACTAAATCTTCCAAATCAACACCAGTATTCTCATATTTTTTAGCTAAAAAAACAACTAATCTCAAATTATGCTCGATAAGTTTACCCCTAGCATTTTTATCACCATTAAGCCATAAAGTAACATACTTAACTTCATCTTCCTTAGATAAAGGTGCGGGTAATTTATCCGCACTACCAATAAAAAATACCCCATCCTTTTCAAAAAATCTTCTTAATAAATAAATCAACTTTTTTATCATCTTTATCTTCCTTTCATTAAACCATTTAATAAAACATCCGCATCTGCTAACTTAAAATTCTTACTAAAACCTAAATAAACATTTTCAAAAACTCCCAAACCAATAACCTCGACCTTTTTAACTTTTATACATTCTAAGATTCCACTCCCTCCTATTACAATATATGGAATATATACTTTTTTATTTTTAAAATTATTATCGATATTAGTAATAATAACTAATGTATTTTTGTAAGTCAAAGTATTTCCAGAATCTAAATAACCATTTAAATTCAAAATTTTATTACCAATATAAATATTTGTTTTAAAACTATAAATCATTCTCTGTTTAAAAAGTTTTATTTGCCTAACATATAAATATAAAATTATCGGCGAAATAATAATTAAAAATAAAATACTAATGCTAAAACCTTTATTAAAAAATATAATTCCATTATGAGCATAAGAAAAATTAATATTCAAAAAATATAAAAAACCACCAAGTAAAATACTTACCATATAAAAACATCCAATATCAATAAAAAATCCTCTTAAACTTTTATATCCAAAACATACTATACACATAATAAAACTCAAATAAATTTTAATAAAAAATAATTCCAAAGAACCTATTTTAAAAAATAAAACTAAAATAGTTAAACTTCCAATAAAAGCTCCCAAAACAATTCTAAATATTTTTACATTCTTCTTTAAAATAACCACTACGGTTAAAAGTAAAAGAAAATCCAAATAAAAATTCAAAAACAAAAGACCATCTATATATATAATCATAAAACCACCATTTAAAGTATAAAAAAAATGACTTAAATATAATGTCATTTTATATATTTTTAACAAAATCAATTACTTCATCCAATTTAAATTCTCCATCAACCTTACCATCACGTGATTTTAATTCCAAAATACCATCAGAGGCTTTCTTACCAATTGTAATCCTATAAGGAATACCAACTAATTCCATATCCTTAAACTTAACGCCAGCTCTTTCATCTCTATCATCAAGTAAAACATCAACACCCATTTTATTAAATTCATCATATAAATCTAAAGCTATCTTACTTTGAGTATTATCTTTCATATTAATAACTATAATACCAACTGTAAAAGGAGCGACAGAAACAGGCCAAACTAAACCATATTCATCTGCTTTTTGTTCAGCAATAGCTGCCATACATCTAGCAACCCCTATGCCATAACATCCCATATATACAGGTTTTAGCTTGTTTTCTTCATCTAAATAATTTAAATCTAAAGCTTCTGAATATTTTGTACCTAACTTAAATGTATTACCTATTTCAATACCTTTTTTAAAATAAATCTTTCCTCCACATTTTGGACAAATATCTCCTTCACAAACATTTACAATATCTCCATACATATAAATATCAAAATCATCTATATTTACATTAATATAATGATATCCATCTTTATTTGCTCCACATACAAAATTACTCATATTAATAACTTCATTATCTACAATTATTTTTGCATTTACCCCAATAGGACCTAAAGACCCAAACGAAGCATCAGTTACCGTTTTAAGTTCATCTAATGTAGCCATCTCCACACTCTGAGCTCCTAATAATTTTCTAAGTTTTGTATCATTTAAATCTCTATTACCTTTAACCAAAGCCAAAATAATTTCTCCATCAACATTATAAACTAATGTTTTAACAGTTTTATCAATATCAACCTTTAAAAACTTAACAACATCTTCAATTGTTTTAACATTTGGTGTTGCAACTAACTCTCGTTTTTTCTTATCTTCTTTAGAAAATTCCATAGCTTTAACAGGGGCGACTTCAATATTAGAGCCAAAAGAACAACTATCACACATCACTAAAATATCTTCTCCAATATCTGTAACCGCTTGAAATTCCTCTGATAAATCTCCACCCATAACTCCAGTATCAGCGTGTACAATTCTATAATCAATTTCCATTCTATTAAATGCATTTTTATAAGCTTCTACCATTTTTTGATAACTAACTTCCCCAGTATCTTTATTAGTATCAAAACTATAAGCATCTTTCATTGTAAATTCCCTTGTTCTAATTAAACCAAAACGAGGTCTTGCTTCATCTCTAAATTTATCTTGAATCTGATAAATATTAAATGGCATATCTCTATAAGATTTTATTTTTTCTTTAGCTGCCATTACAAATAATTCTTCATGAGTAGGTCCTAGACAAAACTCACGATTATTTCTATCATTTAATTTAAACATATCAGAGCCAAAAGAATCATATCTATGTGATTTGTGAAAAATTTCACTTGGAATTAAAGCAGGCATCAAAACCTCATTAGCTCCCGCTTTATCCATTTCTTCTCTAATAATATTTTCTATTTTTCTTTTAACCCTAAGCCCCATAGGCATAAACATATATACCCCACTAGCTTCCTTTTTAACCATGCCACTTCTTACTAATAAATTACCACTCTTACTATCTTCATCTTTAATATCATCTCTAATAGTATAGAAAAAACTATTACTTAATTTCATTTAAAAACCTCCTAACAAAAAAAGAATGATACATAAGGAGTGCGTATGCACGGTACCATCCTTTTATTAACTTAATTTAAGATAACGGTCTTACCCGAAAATGTTTTCATTTCTCTCAGAAAGTAGGAATTAAATACTATCATAACTTGCTTTCACCAACCAAGTTCGCTTTATATGAGGAAATATTTAATATTCTTTCATCATCGATTTACAAATTAATATTAACATTTTTTTTTTAACTTGTCAAAATCATTTAATAATTTTATACCTTCTTTTTTTATTAATTCTCAAAATATCCTTTTTAAAAAATTTAAATGTCGCAATTGCTATAATAGCAACTGGAAGTGAAATAATAATACCTAAAACACCAAGTAACGCCCCACCTGCAAACACTGAAATAATAACCACTAAAGGATGTACCTGATTACTATTACCATATACAAATGGATTAATAATATAACCATCAACCGCTGAAAAAACTAAGAAAACAATACAAGTTTTAATAAATAAAGCTGGACTAATTACAAAAGCTGTAATAGCTGCAATAACATTAGTAATAATACCTCCAAAATAAGGAATTAAATTACCTAAAGCTGCTAAGGTTCCAAGCATTAAAGCATTTGGATGACCTATTAAAGTATATATAATAGTATATTCAAAAAACGAAATAATTACTATCTTCATAAAACCGACAATATACTTTCTCATCTCATCATCGATAGTTGCCACATATCTATATATTTTTTTAGATTTATGAGATAAATATTCTTTAACAAAATTCCTTATCTTATCCATATCAGCTAAAAAATAAACAAACGAAGCTAAAACAATAAATATTTTAGAAATATAATCAATAGAAACACCTATAAAACTTAAAGCTCCATTAGAAATATAAGTGCCTAACTTTTCTAAAGTATCATTAAAACTTATAGATAAAGTATTTTGAATATCTTTAAAATCAATATTGTAATCGGATGATATTTCCCTTAAAAAAGAAATAATACCATTAAATAAACTAGTAAGCTGCGACATAATAGTTGGTGTAATTAAAACTAATATTAAACAAATAATCCCAAAAGCTCCACCTACTACAATAAGCATAGATAAAGCTTTAGGTAAACCTTTATCAGTTAATTTTTTTACTATCGGATAAAAAGCATATGCAATAGCAAAAGCTATTAAAAAAGGAAGTAATATATTAAAAAGCAAACTAATAGTTCCAAACCAAAAATCTTTAGCTTGATAAACTAAATAAACTATAAGTACTAGTAAAACTGCATTTATAAGTTTAAAATCTAATCTATTTTTTATCATCGACATGCTCCTTCTGTAAAAGAATTGTAACAGGTCCATCATTTTGAATATTAACAATCATTTCTGCCCCAAAAACTCCAGTCTCCACATGGACATATTTACTTAATCTTTCATTAAATATTTTATATAATTTTAAAGCATTTATACTATCTAAAGCTTTCGCATAACTTGGTCTATTACCTTTTTTATTATCAGCATATAAAGTAAACTGAGAAATACTTAAAACCTTACCATTAATATCTAATAAAGATTTATTCATTACTCCATTTTCATCATCAAAAATCCTTAAATTTAAAACTTTTTTAATTAAATAATCTATTTCTTTTTCACTATCATTTAAAGTAAAACCTATAAACAAAACTAATCCTTTATCTATCTTACCAGTAACTTTACCACTAACTGATACATTTGAATTTAAACTTCTTTGAACAAGTATTCTCATTTAATTAACCTCTCTACATCAGTAACTTCAGGTATCATTTTAATATCATTCATAAGTTTAACAAGTTGTTCTTTATTATTCACTAAAACTGTCATTTCGATAGCATCATCTTCTTTAGATTTATGACTATTAAACCTTCTAACTGGAATATCATTATTAGCCGCTTTAGAAATAATATTTATTAATGAATTATTATCACTATTAGCTCTTACTAAAATATTAGTAGGTAATTTAGAACTTTCCATATTCCATTTAACTTCGATTAATCTCTCATCTAAATTTGATACATTAGGGCAAACCATCCTATGAACTGTAACTCCATAACCTTTAGTAATATAACCAACTATCCTATCTCCTGGAACAGGGTTACAACATGAAGCTAAATTAACCTTAATATCATCTATACCAGCAACCCCAACCAAACTATTACTAGTATTCTGTTTTTGACTACCTTTACTTACTTTTTCTAAAAGCTTTTCTTCTTTAGATACTTCCTTTTTTAAATAAGTATCCATAACTGAAGTAATTGATATCTTTAAACTACCTAAATTACCATATAACTCATTTAAAGAATTAAATTTTAAATCAGATAATAGTTTCTTTAATTTACTATCATCAAAAAAATCATCATTACTTATCTTTCTTTTCTTTAACTCCTTATTTAATATATCTTCGCCTTTTTTAATATTTTCTTCTTTATTAACCCTATTAAAAAATGCTTTAATTTTATTTTTTGCTTGAGTTGTTTTAACTATATTTAACCATTCTCTACTAGGACCAGTTGAATTATTATTTGTAATAATTTTAACAATATCATCACTTTTTAACTCATAGTCTAAAGGAACCATATGTGAATTAACAATTGCTCCCGTAGCTTTATCTCCAACATTAGTATGAACCTTATAAGCAAAATCAATAGGTGTTGACCCAGCTGGAAGTTCTATAACATCCCCTAAAGGTGTAAAAACATAAATAGTATTTTGAAAAACCTCTTTTTTAACAGTATTAACAAAATCTTCTGGATTATCTTGTTCCTTTTTTAAATCCATAATAGCCCTAAAAAATTGTAATTTTTGTTCCATCTCATTTTGCATAACAGCTTTAACAGAGCCTTTTTCTTTATAAGACCAGTGTGAAGCAATACCATATTCAGCTACCCTATCCATCTCATAAGTTCTGATTTGAATTTCATATAACTGACCATCTACTCCAAAAACTGTTGTATGAAGTGATTGATACATATTTGTTTTAGGCATTGCGATATAATCTTTAAATCTTTTTGGTTTTGGTCTAAACTTAGAATGAATAATTCCTAAAGCTTGATAACAATCTTGCTCTGTATCAACTAAAATTCTCAAAGCAAGCAAATCATAAATATCACTAAATCTTTTACCTTTTTCTAACTTTTTATAAATACTATAAATACTTTTAGAACGTCCTTTAATTTCATGTTTAATATCATGTTTATTTAAAAGGTCTGATACACTTTCAATCATCTTAGCTACACTATTATCTCTTTCCGCTTTAGTCGCATTTAATTTTTCAACAATATCATAATATTCTAAAGGCTTTAAATAACGTAAACAATATTCTTCTAAATCTTGCTTAATACTATTAATACCTAGTCTATCAGCAATAGGCGTTAAAATATCTAAAGTTTCCCTAGCCGTAGCTTTTTGTTTTTTTTCACTATGTACAAATAATGTCTGCATATTATTTAATCTATCAGCAAGTTTAATAATAATAACCCTAACATCCTCAGTTAAACCGACAATAATTTTTCTCTGATTATTAATTAAAGCTTCAGTTGTCCCAGATATTTTAAGTTTATTAATCTTAGTAACTCCATCCACTAAAACAGAAATATTATGCCCAAATTTTTCTTCTATTTCTTTTATAGAAACATTGCAGTCTTCTACAACATCATGTAATAATGCCGCAGATAATGTTTCGTAATCCGCATTTATCCTTGTTAAAATATATGCAACATTCAAAGGATGAATAATATAATCTTCGCCAGTTAAACGTTTTTGCCCAAAATGTTTTATTGAAGCAAATTTATAAGCTTCATCTATAACCTTTAATTCATCTTTATCGGTAATATAAGTTTTAATTTTTTCCATAAGTTTTTCAATTGTCAAATCTTTTTGGTGTTTACCCATACTTATCACCTTCTTAAAAATCTAAATAAATTTTTCTATTTTTTTCATTTATTTTTTCTTTAAAATAATCATCAACTAGTGCATTATCACAATTTAAAATATCACTAACCATATCACTAAGCATTAAATCATGACTACTTTTCCATTTTTTTTCTTTTAAATAATTCCATATATCCTCTGGTTTCAAATAACCATAACCATTCGCTTTAAGTTCACTCATTTTAGTATTTAAAGCGGGTCTCAAACGATTGTATAATTCTTCTAAAGATTTAAATTCTAAATCCATTTTCTCATCCCCTTATATTTATCATTATATATTAATTTTCCTTATTTTTAAAGTAACTTGAATTTTTTTCTGAAAAATGTTATTATTGTTTCCCAAAGGAGATGAAAATATGTTTCAAGTTAAAGTAAATAATGATGAAAATATGAATTATTTTGTTTTTAAAGAAAAAGAATTAAATATCGTTAGTCATCCAACAGATGCCTTAATAGCACTACCAAACTTCTATGATTTAACAATTATTCCTGGTAATTATTCTCGTATTAATAATCCGACTACAATTGAAATAACTGTTAAAAACGGAGAAAAAACTGAAAAGGATGAAGAATATGAATATATGTATGGAAAGAAAAATAAACCCGAAGTAATATATAAACATAATGGAAATTCAGTAAATATTAATTCTGATTTAACCTTTGTTTATACTAATAACTGTCCCATCATATTAAAATATGATTTATTAAGAAACCCTCAAGAAATGCGTCTAGATACTGATATCATTCCTTTAACTTTAGAAGAATATAATCTATTTTACGAAGAATATTTAAATCAAATGAAAAAAAATCCAACTTCAGAATATTTAAGATATCAAGAAAATAAACAAAATATTGAAGAAGCTAAAAAATTAATCAAAAAAAGAACGTAAACCACGTTCTTATTTTAATGCTTCAATTTCTGAAACCAAAAGTTCAGTTAGTTTAAAAATGATTTTTAAATCCATTTTATTTTCTAACATATTTTTAGCTATTTTATCTATATTAAATTCTAAGATATTTTTTAATAATTCACTTATTTTTTATCAACAAATTACCAAAATTATTTTTTAGATACTTTAAAAAAATAAAATTTCACTAATTTTTAACTTTTACACATTCAACTCCTAATTTAAAAAGCATATATTCTAATATGAAAAAAAATGTCTTCTTAAAATCAGTTATTTTGCTTTTAATTGGTGGTTTTATAACTAAAATTATTAGTATGTTTATTAAAATAGTTTTAGCAAGATTAATCGGCACTGAAGGTATGGGAATATATATGCTTATATCTCCTACTTTTGTCATGCTTATGGCCCTAGCTCAGTTAGGTTTTCCAGTTGCCATCAGTAAATTAGTTGCTGAAGATACCAAAAATAATAAAAACCTAGTCTTCTCTGTCATTCCTATATCACTAACTTTAAATATAGTAATTATTATTTTACTATTTCTAACAGCTGGATTTATCTCTCATAACTTACTTAATGAAGATAGGTGCTGCTGGGCTATAATCTGCATTGGTTTTGTCTTACCATTCATCAGTATCTCAAGTATTTTAAGAGGATATTTTTTCGGTAAACAGCAAATGCTACCTCATGTTTTATCAAATGTTACAGAAGATATTGTCAGATTAATTGCTATTATCATTGGCATTCCCATTTTTTTAAAATATGGAATTGAATATGCGGTTGCTTTTATTGTCTTAACAAATGTCATTAGTGAACTTACTTCAATCTTCGTTCTATTTTTCTTCATTCCTAAAAACTTTAAAATCACTAAAAAAGATTTAAAACCAAATAAAAATAATATTAAAGAAGTCTTTTCCATTGGTATACCAACAACTATGAGTAGAATAATTGGATCAGTAGGTGCTTTCTTAGAGCCAATCATCCTAACTTATGGTTTAATCAAAAGTGGTTATACCAATAACTTTATTGTCAATGAATATGGAGTAATCAATGGTTATGTTATGCCCCTAATATTATTACCATCTTTCTTTACAGGAGCCATATCACAAGCTCTAATTCCCAACATATCTAAAGCCCACAAACAAAAACATTACAAATATGTCTGGAATAAAATTAAATTTGCTATTTTTATATCATTAGTAATTGGTATTCCTGCTACTATAATTTTTGAATTAATTCCAAACATTCCAATGAAATTAATCTATAACACAACAGTTGGTATAAACTATATAAAAGTTCTAGCCCCTATCGCTTTATTACATTATGTTCAAGCACCCCTAACGGCATCACTTCAAGCCATGGGTAAAGCTAAAGAAGCTATGCATGGAACACTCATCGGTACAATCATTAGAACAATCACTCTATTAATATTATGCTTCTCGCATATCGGTCTATGGTCTTTAGTATGGGCCACTGGTATCAATATTGTTATTGTTACGTTGCACCAATATAAACATGTTAAAAAAACTTTAAAAATATAAATTATTTAATTTTGTTTAATATTAAAGTTGATATAAGGCATAGATTTAGTTAAAACCAAAAGCTTATCATTTGCCTTTCTATATAATTCTTTATTGTCATTGTAAAACTGATTAATAATATCCAAATTAGCGCTAAAAACACGCTTAATTTTTTTTATCGACCTTTTAAAATCTATTAAATTAGCACATTCTAAATCATTATTTATAATACTTGATGCGCCAAGACAGTTCATACCAAATAATGAACATAAATAATTCCCTTGAACTATTAATTCTTCATCATAACAAATGAGTTTCTTTCTGTTTTTTGCATCCGTTACAAAAATTGTAAAATTTGTAGGATCTAAAAAATATTTTTTATTTTGAAAAATAGCAGTTGTAATTAAATGATTAGAGATTAAAAAATCATATTTGACAGATAAATTAGAAGCTTCTATATTATAGTTTAAAAATATATCTGTAAGCATTGTAGCGATATGACGGCAAACGGCTTCTCCAGTAAATACCACAGTTCCCATATTAATACCAAAAGTTAAAATAGAATCATTATCATCAAATTCAAACTTCATATCTTTTGAAAAATATCCTAAAGCTAATAAATTAGAAAACATAACAAATATATCCATTGGATTTTGAAGCTCTAAAGTTCGATTCAAATTATTATAATTATCAATAAAATCATTATATATTTGGTCTAATTGTTCATATTCCTTATCATATAATTTACAATCAGATATCCATTTTATAATATGTTTTATATTCCAAATTAAAAGGCCACCTATAACACAATAATTTAAATGTCCAAGTTTAAGTAAAACATTTGTAAAATCTCTAGGATTATTACCAAAATTGTATAAATTTTTATTCTCTTTCTGCATTAAATCACTCCCCAAATTTATTAACCGTTAAATTTAAAAAGCTTTTTTAATATTTACTTGTCACTTTTTCCGATATTATAAGATTAATTAATGATTATATAAACATCCATGTTTTCACCATAAATTCTACCAGCTGTCATATATAAGTATTCTTTTTTCTAAAATTACTCATTATACAATTTCTCCTATTAATACATTTAATATAACATACAAGTATATTTTTGTAAATAAAACAATTTTACTAAAAAATAGTCATAACTTGACTATTTCTGTTTTACTAAACCTTTATAAAAATTAAATCTCTTAATTGCCGCTTCTTTATTAATGTTAAGCATTTCTTCTGCTTTATCAGGATTAACTATTTTAAGCATACTATATCTTGTTTGATTATTTAAAAATTCATCATATAAACTAAAATCAGGATTAGGACTATCTAAAATAAATTCATCTTTAAAACCATCATATCTAAATATAGGAAAATATCCACATTTAGTAGCTAATGCTTCTTCTTCTACTGAGCATCCCATACCTTTTTTAATACCATGAGAAATACATGGACAATAAGCAATTATAATAGAAGGTCCATTATGTTTAATTGCTTCATCAAATGCCTTTATTGTCTGCATCATATTAGCGCCTAATGATACTTGAGCTACGTAAGTATTTGGATAAGCCATCGCAATCCTAGCTAAATCTTTTTTATAATTTTTCTTGCCAGAAAAAGCAAACTCCGCCACCATTCCTTCTGGAGTTGCTTTTGAAGCTTGACCACCAGTATTAGAATAAACTTCTGTATCTAAAACCAAAATATTAATATTTTCTCCAGAAGAAAGAACATGGTCAATACCACCAAAGCCAATATCATAAGCCCATCCATCTCCGCCAATAGCCCAAACATTCTTAGAAATAATATAATTTTTAAGTTCTTTTAGCTTTGGATGCTTATTATAATCTATTTTTTCAAAAACCTCTTTAGTAATCAAATAATTATTAGAATTATTAAGCCATTTATCAAATAATTCATCATCATGACTCATCATATATTCTCTAACCATATTTTTACCTTTTTCATAACCCATTAAAATACCAAAACCAAACTCCGCATTATCTTCAAATAAACTGTTAGCCCACGCTACACTATATGGTGCATTAGGAAGTTCTCCTCCATAAATAGATGAACATCCTGTCGCATTTGCAATAACTAAATTATCTGAAAGTTGTGTAAGTAATTTAATATAAGCTGTCTCTCCACATCCCGCACAAGCCCCATGAAAAGCAAACTTAGGTTTAACAAGCTGACTACCTTTAATAGTTTCTCTTTTAAAATTATCTTTAGGACTAACATTATTAACTAAATAATCAAACACCTTATCATTATCACTATTTTTAAGTTTTTGGAAAGCCAAAGCTTTATTATCTCTTAAACCAGGACATGTATTAATACATACTCCGCATCCAGTACAGTTTTTAGCCGAAACACCAATAATAAAATAATAATCTTTAACGCCCATAGCCACTTTACATTTTTCTTTTACATAACTAGGTGCTTTATCATATTCTTCCTTACTAAGTAAAAACGGTCTAATAACTCCATGCGGACAAACAAGTGAACAAAAACTACACTGAATACAATTTTCACTAATCCACTCAGGTACAAATTCTGAAATATTCTGCGCTGAAGGTTCTATATGTTCAAAAGAACCATCTTCAAAACCTTTAAAAGCAGATACCGCAAGTTCATTGCCTTTTCTATGCACTAAAGCAGAATATACATTATCAAAAGGAAATGCCAATTCTTCTTCCATATCATCTAATACAACCTCATGTAAACTGACATCATTTAAAGCATTAATATTATTTAAAGCAACATCCTTACTTTTAATCCCAAATTTTCTATTAATATAATCTTCTAACCTTTTATCAGCATCTTCAAAATTCAAAAGATTTAAAATTGCTTTTTCCATAATCATACTTATTTTACGGCCTAAATTATGCCTTCTTGCAATATCATCCGCACATATCTTATAAACTTTAATTTTTTTCTCTTTCAAAAACTTCTTATAAGGATTTAAAACATCTAATAACTTATCATCATCCAAAGAAGTATTAATAAGTAATCTACCAAATTCAGCAAGATTTGTAATCGCATCAAAAATATTTAAATAAGTATCCTTAGAAATAACCACTAATTTGGGATTATGAACAAAATAAGTTGAATGAATAGGTTTAGAAGAATATCTTAAATGACTACATGTCACTCCTCCAGATTTTTTAGAATCATATTCAAAATACCCTTGAACATATTTATCCTTACCAATAATACCAAGTAATGACTTAGAAGCACTAATCATACCATCACTACCATAACCATAAACCAAAACCTCAGTATTATTAGTAACATTAATATCATCATAATCTAAAGATGAATTAGTCACATCATCCAAAATTCCAATGGTAAATTCATCCTTAGGATTATCAAGCATATCATAAACACTTTTTATCATACCAGGAGTAGTATCTTTACTAGAAAGTCCATATCTTCCATGACATATATAAATATCCTTACCTTTTAAACTACTAACAACATCTAAATACAAAGGTTCTCCTTCACTTCCAGCTTCCTTAGTCCTATCTAAAACCGCTATTTTTTTAACACTCTTAGGTAAAACCTCTAACAAATGTTTATCACTAAAAGGTCTATATAAATGTACCTCTACTAAACCAACATTACCTAAATAATCTATAACCTCTTTAATCGTTTCACAAACTGAGCCCATTGCAATAATAACTTTACTAGCCCTAGGACTACCATAATAATTAAATGGTTTATAATCAAAGCCGGTTAATTCATTTACCTTATTCATATATAAGCAAACATTATCAATAGCCTTATTATAAAATCTATTTCTAGACTCCATCTCCTGAAAATAAATATCTCCATTTTGATTAGTACCTCTAGTAACTGGTTTTTCATTATTTAAAGCCCTATTTCTAAAATCAATAACCTTATTAAAAGGTATAATTTTTTTAATATCTTCATCTTCTAAAACATTAATCTTATTAAGCTCATGACTAGTTCTAAAACCATCAAAAAAATGTAAAAAAGGTAAAGAAGAATCGATACTAGCCAAATGACTAACCAAAGCTAAATTATAAGCGTCTTGCACTGAAGAAGAAGCTAACATACAAAAACCAGTACTTCGAACAGCGTAAACATCTTGATGATCTCCAAATATACTTAATGCATGAGTTGCCAAAGACCTTGCTGCAACATGCATAACAAAAGGAAACATCTCTCCTGCAATCTTATACATATTAGGAATCATTAAAAGTAAACCTTGACTGGCCGTATAAGTAGTAGCTAAAAGTCCAGACTGTAAAACACCATGACAAAGTCCAATAGCTCCTGCTTCACTTTGCATCTCTATTACCTTTGGTACATCACCAAATATATTTTTTTTAAAACTAGAAGCCCATCTATCCATCAACTCAGGCATAGGACTAGAAGGTGTAATTGGATAAATTCCAGCTATCTCTGTAAACAAATATGAAGCTCGCACACAAGCTTCATTACCATCACATATAATTTTTTTCATGTAATCACATCCTATCTATGACAAGCTTCATCCATATTTTCATAAATAACATTATATTCAAAATTATTTTCATTAACCATTTTAACTTCAACAAATACTCCACTAAAAGAATCTACATAAGGCTTATCAGTCATGGGATTAATCAAATCATCATCAATATAACCTGGCTCAATAATTTCTCCATTTATTGTTCCACCATCTTGAAGTTCTTTAACACTTATCTTAAATGAATTATGCAAAGATGTAGGTAACAACTCAGGGTGGTCTATCATTACCATTTTAGCTCCTTCAATTAAACTATTCTCTTGAACAGTGCAGCTATTATAACGACTCTCTTTAATATTTTTATCAATAGATGTAATTACTATTAACCCCAAAATACTAAGCACTACAATAACTCCTAATAATTCAGCTAAAGTAAATCCATTTCTTAAAGCTTTTTTTAATTTATAAAATTGACCTTTATAATCATTGCTATCAGTAATAAATGAACCAGCAACTACTATATCTACATTTTTAACAAACTTAATAGTATCATCATTTATACCGCCATCTACTTCTATCATATAATCTAAATTATTATCCTTACGGTAATTAATTAAATTATCAATCTTATTAGTAATATTGATAAACTTTTGACCACCAGCTCCCGCCTTAACACTCATAACCAAAACTAAATCAATACTCTCTAAATAAGGATAAATCTTAGATACTTCAGTTTCTGGATTAATTGCAATACCTGCTTTAATACCCTTACTATGAATATAACTAACTATATTTGTTATATCACAAGTACTCTCTAAATGAAATGTAATACAACTAGGATTAAACAAAGAAACTTCATCGATA
Organism: uncultured Bacilli bacterium; assembly: GCA_944329375.1. Classification (GTDB taxonomy): domain Bacteria; phylum Bacillota_I; class Bacilli_A; order RF39; family UBA660; genus Coprosoma. Next base: position 16,241 of record CALVIB010000012.1, read on the forward strand.
TATTTTTTTAAATCTAAAACCATCAAATGAACATCAAAATTATTCCTTAAACCTTTAATAACATCACTCATTTTATCAATAGGCCTACTTGCCCTTTCAGTAAATTGACCATCCATAACATCAAAATGAATCAAATCACAAACTTCATCAAGTTTTTTTATCTTATCTTTATCATCTTGTATTTTTAAAAAAGAACCAGCAATTTTAACCATTGTTCACCTCATTTTAAAAATTTTAAATAATTATCATATCTACTTTTTAAAATAGTTCCATCATTAACTTTTTCTTTAACCTTACATTTTTTCTCATACACATGAAAGCAATCTCTAAATTGGCATTCATCCCTATAAAAATTAAATTCAGTAAAATTATCTCTAATATCTTCTTTACTCATACCTGTAAACTCTAAAGCTGAAAATCCTGGAGTATCAGCCACTAAACCTCCACATAGTTCAAGCAATTCTGTATGTCTAGTTGTATGTTTACCTCTATTTAAAGCTAAAGAAATCTCTCCAGTTTTTAAATTAAAATTAGGATTAAGTCTATTTAAAAGCGTACTTTTACCAGCTCCACTTTGACCAGTAAATACACAAACCTTATCTTTAAATATTTTTTTAATTAAATCAATCTCATTATTCATATAAACATCATAACCAATTTTTTTATAATAATTAATAACTGGTTTTATTTTTAAAACCTCATCCTCACTTAACAAATCTGCTTTAGTAAAAATAATAACTGGTTTAACCCTATTATACTCACATATAACCAAAAATTTGTCTAAAAGATTAGATGAAAAATCAGGCTTTTTTAAACTAGTAATAATAATAGCCATATCAATATTTGCTATTACAGGCCTAATAAGTTTGTTTTTTCTAGGTAATATTTCTTTGATATAATTATTTTCTTCATCAAAAATAACTGCATCTCCAACTATGGGCGAAAGCCCTATGTTTCTAAATTTACCACGGGCTTTACACACATATAGTTTATCTAAACTTTTAACAGTATAATCATTACTAATTAATTTAACAATCTTCCCTTGCATCCTATTCAGTTTCTCCAGTATCAGTAGGAGTTTCTGTAACCTCAGGATTTTTAACAACTTTAATTCTTAAATTAGCGCCTTCACTAACCTTACTTCCGGCAGCCATATTTTGATAAACGATTGCCCCATCTTCACTTTGCAAATCTTGAACTTCAGTAACATTTAATGTAAGTCCATTTTCATCACAAAACTTCTTAACATCTTCTTCAGTATAAGTACCATCAGTAAAATTAGGATAACTAATATAAATATCGGGAATAATTAAAGTAATTGTATCACCCTCACCTAATTTAGTTCCAGGTTCCACATCTTGCTCCAAAATAGCACCTTCTTCTGGATTATCATCCTTAGAAACAGCTTTCTCATCAATTATAACTGTAATTCCAGCTTCTTCTAATAAAGCTTTAACTTTTTCATAATTTTCGCCAGTATAATCTTCTATCTCAATTTTTTCAGACCCAGTTGAAACAATTAATGTAATCTCAGAACCTTCTTTCAAAGTCTCGCCAATCTCTGGGTCAGTTCCAATAACCTTATCCTCATCAACTTCATCACTAGCTTCTTTCTTAGTCTTACCTAAAACCTCAAATCCCTTATCCTCTAAAGTACTTCTAGCTTGTTTAACTGTCATTCCTTGAACATCAGGAATTTCAATGTCTGGTTTATCAGAAATTCTTGGCCATAAAATAAATACAAATAGTAAAGCCGCAATCAAAACACCAACAATAGTTCCAATTACAATTAAAGCTTTATTCATCCTTTTATCTTTTTTATTTTCATCCTTTTCTTTATTTCTAGCCACTCTACCTTCTTTAGGCACATCATTATCATCAAAATTTTTCTCAGGATATCTATAAATAACCCTAGGTTCATTAAATCTATCTTTATCTAAAGCTGTCTCTAAATCCTCATGCATATCCCAAGCTGATTCATAACGATTCTTAGGATTTTTAGCCGCAGCTTTCAAAACAATATTTTCAATGGACTGTGGCATTTCAGGGTCATATTCACAAATACTAGGAATAGGCTCATTCATATGTTTAATAGCCACTTCTACTGGATTTTCACCCTTAAAAGGTACATGACCAGTAACTAACTCATACATCAAAATTCCTAAAGAATATATATCACTTTTAGTAGTAGCGGCCCCACCATTAGCTTGCTCAGGCGGAATATAATAAACCGTTCCCATCACACTATTAGTCTGAGTAAACTCGCCAGCATTTAAAGCAACCGCAATACCAAAATCCATTATTTTAACTCTACCATCTTCTAAAATAATGACATTTTGTGGTTTAATATCTCTATGAATAATAAAACTTTCATGAGCATGTGCTACGGCACTAGTAAGCTGAAGCATAATATCTTGTACTTCTGGTAAAGTTAAACTACCTCTTTTTTTAATTAATTGTTTTAAAGTTAAACCTTGAACATACTCCATTACAATAAAATATTTTCCATCATCTTCTCCAACATCATAAACTTCCACAATATTAGGGTCGTTTAAACTACTAGCTGAAATAGCTTCTCTTTGAAAACGTCTAACAAATTTTTCATCTTCAGCTAAATCACCCCTTAAAATTTTAACCGCAACTTTCCTATCTAAAATAGTATCCTGTGCTAAATAAACATTAGCCATTCCACCTTCGCCAATAGCTCTAATAATTTCATAACGGTCATTAATAAGTTGTCCCCTTGTTATCATTCATTTTCCTCCTTTTGCAAATAGGCAACTGATATATTATCTGTTCCACCTCTATTATTCGCTTTATTAATTAACTTTTGAACTTTCGCATCTATATCAATATCACTATCTAAAACCTTTTCAATTTGTCCCTCATTAAGCATATTAGTCAATCCATCACTACATAAAAGCACCGCACTGACATCTGTTTCAACATCAAACACATCCATTTCAACAGATATATTTGCTCCCAAAGCTCTCATCAAAACATTTTTTCTAGGATGCTCCTTCGCTTCTTCCTCAGTAATCTCGCCAGATTTTACAAGCAAATTAACTAAAGTATGGTCATTAGTAATCTTATATAATTTTTTATCTTTAATTACAAAACCTGAAGAATCACCAATATTTCCAAAAAGTAAAAATTCTTTTGTCAAAAGTGCAATTACAATAGTTGTTCCCATACCTACACTTTCAGGATTGTCCTCTGTATATTTATATAAAAGCATATTAGCTTCACTAACTATTTCCTTTAAGAAATTAATTGCTTCTTCTTTATTACCAACACTAGATATATCTGTAAATCTTTTACCAATATGCGTTATTGCAATAGATGAAGCTATCTCTCCACCTTTATGTCCACCCATGCCATCAGCTACAGCCATAAGTATCTCGCCACTACCATTTTTTACAATAGTAACGCTATCTTCATTATGGTCTCTAACTTGACCTGGATTGGTTAAATATGAAAATTCCATTACTTTCCCTCCTCAAAGTTACTTCTTAACTGTCCGCAGGCCGCACTAACTTCACTACCAAATTCCTTGCGAACTGTTACATTTATTTTATTTTTCTTAAGTATATCGTAAAAATGCATTATTTTATCTCTATCTGTTTTTTTAAACTCTATATGACTTGTCTCATTATAAGGAATTAAATTAACATAAGCTGTCATCCCTTTAAGTAATTTAGATAACTCTAAAGCACATTCATCACTATCATTTACCCCTTTAAGCATAATATATTCAAAAGTAACTTTCCTATTATTTACTTTTAAATAATCTTTAACTGCCCGCATTACTTCTTTTAAAGGATAAACTTTATTAATTTTCATAATTTTATTTCTAATAGTATCATTAGGAGCGTGCAAACTAATAGCTAAATTAACCTGTCTTTTTTCTCTAGTAAATTCTTCTATTTTAGGAACTATTCCACAAGTTGATACTGTTATATGTCTAGCACCAATAGCTATTCCATAATCACTATTTATAATATCTATAAATTTCATTACATTATCATAATTGTCAAAAGGCTCGCCAATTCCCATTAAAACAACATGTGAAATTCTATTTTTTTGAATCTCTTCAATAACTAATATCTGACTAACCATTTCATGTACTTCTAAATTTCTAACTTTTCTAAGTCTGCCACTTTCACAAAAAGCACATCCCATATTACAACCAACCTGCGTTGACACACACAAACTGTTGCCATAGTCGTGATTCATTAAAACAGCTTCAATTTTATTACCATCGGATAATTCAAATAAATATTTATGAACATCCTTTCCATTTTGAACTTTTAAAATTTTTAACTTTTCTATTTTAAAATTTTCTTTTAATTTATCTATTACTGTTTTTTTTATATTAGTCATCTCATCAAAAGATTTAACCCTTTTTTTATAAAGCCAGTCGTATACTTGAATAGCTTTAAACTTTTTTTCACCTATATTTATAAAATAAGTTTCTAAATCTTTTAGGGTCATACTATATATGTTCATAGTTACCACCTTATATTTAATTATAACAAAATATTAAAAAAAATAACAGAAGCATATACATTTTTATCATAAGTTCTGTTATTTTTATCATCAAATTAAATTCATTTTACACAATATTTACCTATTTAATAAAATTCATAGCAATACAAATTGCGAAAAAAGCCACACCTAAAAGAGCTGTCAATCTAGTAATGAATAACTCTCCACCTCTTTCTTTTCTACTAGCGAAAAGTTCATCATTACCACCCATAATATTACTATCAGGACTTACTGCCTTACCACTTTGTAAAAGTACAATCGCAATTAATAAAATAGATACAATAATTAAAAGTATTTTCATAGTATCCCTCCGACTTCTAATAATTTACCATAAAATAAAAGAAAAATCAACCAATAACAAACAATAATGATTGATTTTTAATTTTTTTTAATATGAATTAAACCATTGTTAATTTCCTCTAAAGCTCTACCAATATTCTTACTAGATTTATATTCATTTTCCTTCATTTGAAAATAACCTGTTTCATCCATTTCTTTAGCTCTTTTAGAAGCAATATTAACAAGTAAATATTTTGATTCAATTTTTTGAAGTAAAGCATCTATTGATGGATATATCATAATTACCCCTCCTAATTAAAATATATACTATCTTTTTATAAATTACAAGAAAACAACTAAAATTTGACATTATTTAACAGTTTTGCGTAATCCATCCAAAACTGCAAACATCGCATAAGTATCTTGTCTACAATATTCAACCAATTTTTGATATTTATGTTTATAATCTAAAGGTAATAACTTAGGAAATGAAGCATAAGTAATCATTGCCTCCACTCCATTACCAACCTCCATTCCCTTATAAGTTAAATTCGAAAATAAAGGTAAAACTTTTTTAATTGAAAATGACCCATCCATATCGGGATGATAATAATTAAACATCTTAGCTTCTTCTTTTGAATATCCTAAACTTTCATATAAAGAAGATTTCGTTTTAACAATATTCATCAAATCAAACACATTATTTCTAATTTTAAATAATTTATCCTTATATTCAGGAAAAATATAAGCTAACTCTTTAAGTCTAGTTTTTTCAAAAGAATCATTATAAACTAAAACCATCTTATCACTAGGAATTAACTCACACATATATTTAACTAAATCCAATCTATGGTCTAAATGGTCAGGGGCTAAATAACCATAATGATTCTTTTCTAAATCACACTTACCAGGTTTTTCTTCAACATGAAGTGAAAACTGAAAAACCGACTGTGTATATGGTCTTTCTCCTTTATATCTAGGAAGTGGACATGGAAAAGTTTCAAAATCCAAATGATAAAGTGGATAAGTAATTTGCTTAAGCCCATCTCTAATCTTTTTCTTATTTATATAAGACTTACCACTAACTACACATTCTTTTTGAATCCTATTTTTTTCTCTATTAAGTATATTATCAGGAATATCTAACATTCCGACTTTACCACTATTAATTAAATCATAAGTATCATATTTAAGCTTACCATCCTTAAACCCATGATGATTATCTATATAATTTAAAATAGAATGCTTTTCTGGTAAAACATTAAAACATATTTTACAAAACTTACAAGAAACAGTATTCTTATACTCACAATATTTTCCTAAATTAACTCTTGAGCCATCCAATTCATCTATATATTTTTTAATTCTCTGACTATCCAAATATACCTTATCCAGCAAATCTTTAGTAATACTAGTCACATCAATATAAGCAATAATATCTTCTCCATTTATAGTATTATAAATAGGCTCGCCATTTTCATATTTTCCATCAAAAACATAATCACTATTTAAAACAGCTAAATAATACTTAACGTTTTTATTTTCATTATGACTTCTCAAATCATTTTCTATGATAAACCTTTGAACCGCAACATCATAAATATAATGTCCAGAAACGGTATATCTATCTAACAACTTTGCTCTATTTCTTTCATAAACCTTTAAAGGCATAAAATCTTCTATATTCAAATTTAAATCTTCAAGCAAATAATATATTCCATCATTACCTTTTTTAAAAATAGAATTATCTTTATTACCTAAATCTAAATACTTCTTTGTAGTCGTTGCTTTAACTTCAATTATATTAATATTATTTTCATTCTTATTATAAATATCTACATAACACAAATATCTTATATTATTGATAATCGCATCAAAACTCTCTTGATTATAAGTACTCTTAGAAAATCTAAAACTACCCTTAAAATACTTAGGGGCAAGTTCGCCCGCTAAAATCTCAACCTTATTATAATAAGGCATCATAGTTTCCAAATGTTCATTTTTAACATCAATTAAATCATTTCCATTATCATCAAACATATTACATAAAAGTTCTATAATATGTTCCATTTCTTCTTCTTTTTTATACTCTTCTATTGAAATCATACTATCTAATTTTTCTTTTTTTAAATCATCTAGTGCTACATATCTAGGACACCTAGAATAATTTATAAATTTTGTTTTTGTAATCGCCATAAAACCACCTAATCTAATTATACATCTTTTTATATTTTTCCAAAAGGAAAAAGTGCCTAGGCACTTTTAAATTAAGCTAATTTTTTATGAGCTATAAATACTACTACCACACTTAAAGCTAAAGTAGCAAAAGTAATCATAATTCCATCTGAAGTTTTTGGATTTTCTACTTCATCTTTAACATCTTCATCTTTGACATCTTCAGATGGTTCTGTAATTGAAACTGGGGTTTTAATTAAAGTATAACCATAAGCAAAATCACTACTTACTGCATCGCCAGAAATTGATGCATGGGTTTTATCATTTTCTCCTAATGCATAAGTAAATTTGTCACTATCTTTTTGTGCGACTACTAAGTTATCTTTAACATCAACAACTGTTGAATACACATTCGCATTTTCAAAAACATTTACTTTTACTTGTAGACCACTTTCTCCATATACAGATATATTTCCATATAAATTAGTTACACCTGTTCCCATATAAGTAGAAGCAGATCTAACCTCTAAATTACCAACAATATTTACAGTACCATTATTTGTAAATGTTGTAGGCGCTCCAGTAGTTAAAGCCATATTACCATACAAATTGAAAGTAGAGCCTTCATTAACTACAATATTAATTGGATACTTTTGACTATTATATGTAACATACATTAAGTTTTTCATATGCCTTGTCTCAGCAACACCATCAACAGTCATAGTAATACCATTACCATCAAATGCTACTAAAACTTTTCCTTCAGTAATATTAATATAACCATCTTCTCCAATTAATTTTTCGCCAAGAGCTGTAAAAGTATCACCAGCCAAAAACTCTTTTGGTGTACCTCCCATTATTTCAAGTGCTGTATCATCTGTATAATCAGCAGCCTTTACATTACCAAATGGCATTAAACAAACCCCTAAAACCAAAGTTCCTAAAAATAATCCTAGCTTTTTCATATTTATTCCTCCTCCTAGGCTATCTTGCCACTTTTATTGTATCAAATGCACCTATAATTTTCAATATTCAAATTATATTTTGATGTAACATTAATGTAAAAACTTTTTTAAATAAAATTATATGAACAAAATGTCAAAATAAATTTTGACATTAGCTTACCTCACGGTAAGCTATTTCTACTTCATAGCAGCCTTAGGCTCCTCCATAGACCAATATCGGATAGTCGCTACCCTAACATATATTTATTTGTCAAAATTTATACTTAAACAGAATGTTTTATTCCTTTCATATATATTTTTAACCCTTCAAACATTATATTTACTGATGCATTATAATCACGGTCATGATTAGTATAACATACTGGGCATTCCCATTTCCTTATGCTTAAATCTTTTACTTTCTTATTTTGATAATTACATACATTACATATTTGACTACTTGGATAATATCTATCTATTTGTATTAATTTTTTATTATTCCAATTAGCTTTATATTTAAGCATTCTTATTATCTCAGAAATTGGATTCTCATTTAAGCCTTTTGCCACATAATGATTTTTCTGCATACTTTTTACATCTAAATTCTCAGTTACTATAATGTCATTTTCTTTTATTAACTTATTTGTAATATCGTGTATCATATGCTTTCTAGCATTTCTTATTTTCTGATACATTCTTTGTATTTTAAGTTTCATTTTATATCTATTTTTACTTCCTGCTTTACATCTGGCTAAACCACGTTGTAAACCAATTAATCTTTTATTATTTATTTTAATAGTATTTTCTATTTTTTCATTATAAGATGTTACTATTAAATTTTTTATTCCTAAATCTATTCCTATTATACTTGTTGGAACAAAGGCTGGTCTAATTAAAGGCTCTTCTATTAATACACTTACATAATATCTACCAGCCTCTTTTTTAATAACGGCACTTTTAATATTACCAGGTATTACTTCTTTATTCCTATATCCTCTTATTTTTACTTCTTTTAATTTTGGTAAAGTAATAGTTTTATTTTTTAAATCTAATTTTATAGTTTCATAATGATTACCTTTATAACTACTTTTAATGTTATTGGTTTTATATCTTTCATGAACACCTTTTGCTTTAAATTTAGGAAAGCCACTTCCATTATAGAAATTTTTAAAAGCTCTTTCTAAATCTAACAAACTATTTCTAAGAGAGCAACTATCAACTTCTTTTAACCATTCTTTTTCTTTAGAAAGTAATGGAATTAATTTCATTTGATCAAATGCACTTTTACTTTTTCCAGTTTCTTTATATTCTTTTATTTTATCATCTAAAAAATAATTATATATAAATCTAGAGCAGCCAATAGTTTTATTAATTAACTGTTCTTGCTCTTTTGTTGGATAAAGTCTAAATACATAACCTTTTAATATTTGCATACCATCACCTTCTAGTTTTTGTTTAACTAAATATATCACGAACAGTTATATTTGTAAATAACTTTTTGCAAACTTATTGCTTTTTTGCAAAGCAAATTCCTAATAGATAAAAAAAGCACTTATCACAAGTGCTTCCAAACTAAGCTAATTTTTTGTGAGCAATAATAGCAACCACAGCACTTACAGCTAAGCCGATTACTACCATTACAATTCCGTCTGATGTTTTTGGGTTTTCTGCCTCATCTTTTACTTCATCTTTAGATCCTTCTGGAACTTCAGGAGTAACTGATGAATCAACTAACACAAATTCTCCATTTTCTTCTTTCATTTCAAAACCATCTGCAAGATAAGCACTTACATCATGTGAATAAGAACCACCACTTACAGTAACTTTATCTTCTCCTTCATTAAAGAATACTCCTTTATTTGCATTAAAAGTTCCACCAGTAACTTCTAAAGAAGCAGTACTTGTTGAGCCTTGATTTGTAATTAAAGAATATGCGCCTGTATTTCCTTCACTAATGGCAAATTCTCCACCTTTTATTTCCATTTTACTAGCATTATTTAAAGCCGAAAAATTATGTGCTTGAATAAATTTACCACCTTCAATAACAGTAGTTCCTTCATTAACTAAGCCGAATACATTATCAGCTTCAGTAGTAATAGTACCACCTTTAACAGTTAAATCACCAGCATTATTTAATGCCGCACTCTTTTCACCAATAGAACTAATAAGTCCACCCTCTAAAACTAAAGTACCATCATTTTTAATAGTAGGTGCAGCTGAAGCATTAAGTTTTTTAATAGTTCCAGTTCCCTTACTATCAACAATAGTTAAAGTTCCGCCATTTTGAACCCAAATGGTTGAACAACCATCAGTATAATTAGTAAGATTAAAACCATTTAAATCTAAAATAACAGTTTCATCTTTTCTAATTTCAATATCTTGCTTATCATTACCTTTTAAGGTCAAATACCAAACGTTATCTTTTTGTTCAGAAGTAACATTTCCTCCTATATTATCAACGTTAATAGCCTTTACTCCCATAAAAGGAATAACCATAAATGCACATACAAATAAACCCAAAACAATTTGTAATTTTTTCATTCAAATCTCTCCTTCCTATTATAATTATATCAAATAAAAAAAAATTAAACAAGCGAACAAATCAAATTATGAATAAAATGTGAAAAATGATGTCAAGGATATACAAACTATGTTATAATTATTAAAGTTAGGAGAATAAATATGCACAATAATGGGCGAATAACTAGAGCAGAATATAAAAAAAGAAAAATAAAAAAGAAAATAATTTGGTATACGGTTTTCATCATCAGCTTAATTGTCTTTGTCATATGCATATTAAAAATATTTTTATGGAATCAAGACAATAAAGATATAGACAAAATTACCAAAGAAATTAATACAGAAAAAATTACTAAAGAAATACCATCAGAAACAGCAGAAAACATAAACCCCCCAGAAAATAAAAAAGATGACTATTGGGATTACATTAAAATGGATATGTTATCTGTCGATTTCAATGAGTTAAAAAAGAAAAATAATGATACCGTAGGCTTTATAAAAGTTAATGGAACAAATGTTAACTATCCTATAGTTCAATCAAACGATAATAAATATTATTTAAAACACGCCTTTGATAAAACCGCAAATTCAGCAGGATGGGTTTTTGCCGATTATCGAAATAACATGGTAGATTTTGACAAAAACACGGTTATATATGGTCATAGCCGTTCAAATCAAACAGTTTTTGGAAGTCTTAAAAAAGTTCTTAATAAATCATGGTATAGCAATAAAGATAATCATATAATAAAACTTTCAACACCAACAGAAAATTCATTATGGCAAATAGTCAGTATTTATACAATCCAACCAGAAAGTTATTATATAACAACTAAATTTTCAAATACCCAATTTCAAACATTTATAAAAACAATAAAAGAAAGAAGTCAAATAAACTTTAGTGGAACAATAAATGAAAACGATAAAATACTAACCCTATCAACCTGTGAAGATACCGCAGGAACAAGAAGATTAGTAATTCATGCTAAATTAATAAAATTAGACAAAAGATAAACCCTTTAAGATAAATCCTAAAGGGTTTTAAATTTGAGCATAATTTATAATAACAGACATATCCTTACGAACATCAGTTGCAGAAGAAGCACTTCTATTATACATAGCTGTAACCGTCATATCAACAGACTCTCCAGCCTTTAACTCATCTCCTAAGCTAATTCCCCCAACTGAATATATAATTTGGTCATCAGGTTTATTTTCTGGAATAATATAAATACTATCCACTTTTGCATCCATAGTTCCACTATTTTTTATAGTTAAATTATAAACTATTTTATCTCCTGGACCAGATAAAGAAATATAAAAGTTAGCTTTATTACTTGTAAAAGATGGCTTTCCTAATTCCTTAGCTCCACCAACAATATCATTAATTTCCATATTTATAAATCCAATATTCCAAGCTCCAGAATCAGCAGCCTGTTGCCTTGCATTAAAGCCCAAAGGCTGTGCGAATGTCGCATACCATACAATTAAAAATGCACCAATAGCCACCAAAATAATAACTATTTTATTTGTAGACTGTTTAGACATTTTAATATGACGGTCCTTTGCTTCTTTAATTTCATCTGCATGAGGTTCCCATAATTCTAAAGTTTCAATCTCATCATCATTTATATTTTCATCTCTAACAGTATCATCTTTATTAAATTTATCATTCATAAATATCATTCCTTACTGTTTACTCTAAAAATAGTATATCATAAACATTTTTTTTAAGCAATTATATTTCATAATTTATTTTTTTAATACATAATCTTTACTAAAGGAGGACCTATGAAATATATAAAAAATCTTACAAAAGCGCTATTATATACTATCATTTTTTTTATAATCTCATCTTTAGTATTAACCATTTTTAATTATTTTAACATTATAAACTATCAAATATTAAACATTGGAAAAATAATTATACCTATTTTATCCATCGGTTTTAGTGGTTTATTAATGGGCAAAAAAGCTTCTAAAAACGGATGGTTTGAAGGCCTAAAAATAAGTTTAATAATAATTATTATTTTAATAATTATTACCCTTATAATGCAAGAATTTAGCCCCAAAAAAATAACCTATTTTCTAATCTTAATAATATCTGGAATATTTGGAAGTATCCTCGGTATAAACACAAAAAATACTTAGATTAAGTATTTTTTCATAAATTCATTTTTATATTCTAAAAATCTATCTTCTGAAATAGCCTTTCTCATTTCTTCCATCATTCTAATTAAAAATCTAATATTGTGAATAGATAAAAGTCTACCACCTAAACCTTCATTAGATACAAATAAGTGTCTAATATAAGCTTTAGTATAATGGGTGCATGTATAACAGTCACAATCATCTATTGGTGTAAAATCTTCTTTATATTTTGCATTTCTTAAATTAATTTTACCATAATGAGTGAAAGCATTTGCATGGCGAGCTAATCTAGTTGGTAAAACACAATCAAACATATCTACCCCTCTCTCTACTCCTTCAAGTAAATCAACAGGATCTCCAACTCCCATTAAATAACGTGGTTTATCCTCTGGCAAATATCTGATAGCATCGTCTATCATCTTATACATAGTAACTTTATCTTCGCCAACTGATGTTCCACCAATAGAATATCCATCAAATCCTAGTTTTACCGTTTCCTTCGCACTATATTCTCTTAAATCAGTATATTCACCACCTTGAACAATACCAAATAAAGATTGATTTTCATTCTTAAAAGCATCTTTTCCTCTTTTAGCCCACCTTAAAGTTCTTTCAGTACTTTTTTTTGCGTATTCATAACTTGCTGGATAAGGAATACACTCATCAAAACTCATCGCAATATCACTATCTAATTTATTTTGAATTTCCATCGAAAGTTCAGGAGTTAAAAAAAGTGGTCTACCATCAATATGACTTTTAAAATGAACACCTTCTTCAGTAATATCTTTTTCTTTATTTTTGGCCAAAGAAAAAACCTGAAATCCACCACTATCAGTTAAAATAGGTCCATCATAATTCATAAATTTATGAAGTCCACCAGCCTTAGCCACAACATCCTCTCCAGGCCTAAGCCATAAATGATAAGTATTAGACAAAATAACCGCACTATGTGCTGCTTTAAGTTCTTCTGGTGTAAGCATCTTAACATTAGCTAAAGTACCTACTGGCATAAACATTGGAGTTTCAAATGTTCCATGATTAGTAATTAATTTACCATATCTAGCTTTACCATCATTTTTAATTAATTCATACTTTATTTTCATCTATGCTTCTTCCTTTCCTTTAATCTAAAACTATCCAAATAAATATCCATATCATTACAATTAAGTTTATGATAACCATCATGAAGTAAGTTACCTAAAATCTCTTTGCCTCTTTCAGACTTTTCCAAAACACTCGCAGGAAAATCTTCAAATAAAATAGTTTCCTCCCCTTCCTTAGGCAAAAACTGTGAATAGCTAGGGTCTATTAAATACTCACAATCTTTACCAGCTAATAAATAATAATGATAACCATTACCTATACTATAAATACTAACTGGAATCTCCATCATTTCTAAATCAGCTTTAATATTATTGGCAAAATAATAACAAAGTCCTTCTAAAGAAATATCTTTATCCTTTACCTCATCTAAATTTTTTAAAACTATAAATCTAATCATTTCTTCCATAATTAATATATTAATAAATTTCCAAATAAAAATCAATGCTTACATATACTTTTGCATTGATTTCATCATTTGATTAACTTGTTTTTGACTTGGTGTTCTACCCATTCCAGACATCATTGCCTTAATCATTTTTTCATTAATAGGTGGATTTTCTTTAAGTTGTTTCTTCATTATCTTCTTAGCAATTAAAAAGCCAATAATAACACCTACAATTAATCCTCCTAAAACCTTTAATAAATCTAATAAAAATGCTCCCCAATCCATTTTATCCGCCTCCTATAGAGTAATTTTACTAAAAAAACATTTAAATAGCAAGCTTTTTAGAAATTTTTATGCGTTTTCTTTAACCAAATTATCATTAGAATGGCTTTGAATAGTCACATTCTCTGACGCACTAATATAACTTACTCCTAAAATCATAACTACTAAAATAATAACAGATTTACACTTTAAAAATTCCATATTTCATACCTCCCCTTCGACAAATTAATCATATCACGAACAAATATTCGTGTCAATATATTTTTCAAACAAATGTTTGACCAAATTAAAAATATATGTTAAAATGTGTATATAATAATTTAGGAGGAAATATATGGAAAAATTAACCCGCCGTCAAACTGACGTTTTAAACTATGTAAAAAGCTATATTGTCTCACATGGCTACCCACCAACAGTAAGAGAAATTGGTAAAGCCTTAGATATCTCATCTCCAGCAACTATCCATGCCCATTTAGAAAATCTAGAAAAAAAAGGATTTATCAAAAAAGAAAATTCTAAAAATAGAGCCATTGAATTATTAGTAAAAAATGAATTTGAACCAGAAAACGATTTAGTCGCTGAAGTTCCACTATTAGGTAAAATTACCGCTGGCTCCCCTATTGAAGCCATTGAAATGCCAGATGAATACTTTGCCATTCCTAGTTACCTACTTCCAAAAGGAAAAGAAGTATTTACTTTAAAAGTCGATGGTACAAGTATGATAAATGCAGGAATATTAGATGGCGATATTGTTATAGTAGAAAGAAAAAATACTGCTAGAAACGGAGAAATCGTTGTAGCTATGACTGATGAAAATGAAGTAACCCTTAAAACTTTTTATAAAGAAAAAGGCCATTTTAGACTTCAACCAGAAAATGACACTATGGAACCAATAATCTTAGAAAATGTCACTATTTTAGGTAAAGCAATTGGCTTATATAGAAAAATATAACGTACTAAACTAAGTACGTTATTTTATATAATAAAATTATTCTTCATATATAATATATTCTAATTTTTTATTGTTACTTCTTTTAACACAAACTCTCATATTAACATCAAACAAATCATTCGTTTTTGGATTTTTTATATCAAGCGGTAAATAGCCTCCTTTTTGTAATTCCTCAATTGTTTTACAGGCCAAAGCATTATTTTCTGGTAATTCCGATAAATGTTCAGAATAATAATCTTGACAGCCTTTTTTTATCTGTTCAATCTGTACATCATATAAATTCTCCTTACTTTGGCTAAGAGAACGATTAATTACTGGAACTGTAATAATAGCAATAATACCCAAAACTGCTACAACACCTAATAATTCTATCAAAGTAAATCCTTTATTATTCATATTACCACCCATAATTATAATATCATATTTTTTAACTAAATAAAATTAAAAAAGTAACTATTAAAAGTTACTCTGAAACTTCAAAATCTTCCAAATTACCATTTTCTGTAACAATCTTATTAACCTTAGTTTCAATATTTTTAAGTTCACTATCACACTCTTTAACAAGCTTCATAGCTTCAGTATATTTTTTTATAGAATCATCTAAAGAAACATCTCCATTTTCTAATTCATTGATAATATCCTCTAATTCTTTAATTTTATCTTCAAATTTTTTTTCTTTTGACATTATTTATCCTCCTTCACATTAATTACCTTACTTTGAATAACTCCATCAGTAAGTTTAATATCCAATAAATCATTTTCTTTAACTTCTTTAACACTTTTGAGCGCTAGAGAATTTAAATAAGTTATACTATATCCTCTTTTTAAAATATTTAAAGGATTCAAAAGTTCTAATTTTTCGATAATATTTTTTACCTCTAAAATTTTATCTTTATATAAAAGTTTGGGATTAGTTAAAACATAACTTTTTTTAATCTTTTCCATCTCATTTTTTAATCTATCTACTTTACCTAACATTAAATCATTTAACTTGCTATTCATTAAATCTAAACTTTGCTTTTTATTTTCATACATAATCATTGGATTTTTAATAACAAATGAATTTTTAATAGAATCTAAATAAAGTTTTAAATAATTTACTCTTTTTAAAACACTTTCATTAAGTCTAATAGATAACTGACTAATATATTTTTTTAAATCACTCATATTAGGCACTGCTAGTTCTGCAGCAGCTGTTGGTGTAGGTGCTCTTAAATCAGCCACAAAATCAGCAATTGTAAAATCAACCTCATGTCCAACTGCACTAATTATAGGTACCTTAGAATTATAAATAGCTCTCGCCACCACTTCTTCATTAAACGGCCATAAATCTTCAATAGAACCTCCACCACGGCCAACTATCAAAACATCTAAATCATAATTCTGAGCCATTTCAATATTACGAACAATATCATCTTTCGCATTCTCTCCCTGCACTAAAGTAGGAAATAAAATAGTCTCACAAATTGGAAATCTTCTTTTAATAGTTGTTATAATATCTCTGATAGCTGCTCCTGTACTAGCGGTTACAATACCAACTCTTTTAGGAATTTTAGGAATTTTCTTCTTATGTGTTTTATTAAACAATCCTTCTTTTTGTAATTTTTCCTTTAACTGTTCATAAGCTATATATAAATTACCAACACCATCTTCAAGCATTTCATCGACATATATTTGATAACTTCCCATAGCCTCATATACACT
>CALVIB010000013.1 GCA_944329375.1 uncultured Bacilli bacterium
TGGCGCCTGATGTAGGACTCGAACCTACGACCCAACGGTTAACAGCCGTTTGCTCTACCGACTGAGCTAATCAGGCATTTATACAAAAAACAGTTATACATCCTTAAGGACGAATAACTGTAATTCGCGGTACCACCTTATTTATCACTTATGTGATCACTCTATAGTTCCATCTTTTGAAACATATAATATGGTAACGGATTACAGCCGACTTATTTTACTTTAAACTTCAAACAAGTAACTCTGTGGTGTTATTCATATAAGGCTTATTACCAGACTTCCACCATCGCTGGCTCTCTTTAAATAGTCCCCCATATTACTTCTCCACTTCACAGTATTTATATTAAATATTAATTAACAAAATTGGTGACCCGTACGGGATTTGAACCCATGAATGCATGCGTGAAAGGCATGTGTGTTAACCGCTTCACCAACGGGCCAAAAACAAAAATGGTGGGCCTGGTAGGACTTGAACCTACGACCCCACGCTTATCAAGCGTGTGCTCTAACCAACTGAGCTACAGGCCCATTTGTCATTTGACTTTATCATTGTACATTATTTTATGAAATTTGACAAGAGGTTTTCACGATTTTTTATCATTTAAAGAATTATTTATTTCTTTTTAAAGATTTTTCCATAGCTTTTCTATATATTTTGGCATTTTCTTTTCTTCTCTCTGAGGCTTCATCCTCCAAAGCAGAGATAAATTTACGATACCTAGCATTTACTTCAATCCTTCTCTTCATACCTCTACTTAAAGGAAAAACTATCCTTGTAATTTTTTCACTAGCAGATATTCTAGAAATCATAGCACCTCTCCTTTAAATTTCTCCTATATTCTAGCACATTTAAAGCCAAATAACAACAAATATTTAAAAACTTTACCTATTTTTTTTTACCTTTTGATGAGCTACACCAAGTACTTTCATCTCATCTTCATTAAAAACTTTATTATCTTCTACTTCAAAATCAATACCAAGAGCCTCTAACCAATAAATAATATCATTTATACTTAATTTCATATCATCTATTTTTTTACCCAACTCAGTAAGTTTTTCCTTAAGTACTTTTATTTTTTTCATATGTATAAGCTGTTCATAAGATTCTAAAGTACATCTTGAATTTTCTAATTTATCTTTTGAAGGAAGATTATGTGACTCAAACATAAAATCATAAATTTCCATTTCTTTAGTTCTTTCATCAAAATTACCACCGCTTTCTAAACGAAAACCTTTTTTTCTAACAGTTTTAATAATAAATTTTGGATGATGAAAAAACAAAGTTACATAATTATGATTTAAATAAGGTATATATTCCTTTTCATTAGGACAAGCATCAGAAAAAACATTATCTTCTCTATAATAAATTCTACTCAAATATTCTTCAACTATTTCTCCCTCCGGCTGATAATAAAGTTTAATTATCTCTCCTATTCTCATAATATTTAAAGTAAAATTCAAATATACCTTATCAATATCTAATTCATTTATTTCATTTAAATTATCAGCAACTCTTTTTAAATATTCCTCTCTTTTATCTTCATTCATTATATTCAAACGATAAGCAATATAAAATAAAAATGAAATATAATAATCTAACTTATCTAAAAATTCTCTTGAGTTTTTATCATCAAAAATATCAAAAAAATCTTTATATTTTTCATAAAATTCCTTAGTTTTTATATTAATAATTGAAAAATCTTTTAATATTGTTTGTTTAATCATTTTAAAACGATTATTTTTATATAACTCAAGCATTTCATTTAAAACTAAACAAGATTGTTTATAATCATTTTCCATAAAATTTAAAAATGATAATATTAAATCATAATCGAGTCCATTAAGTAATAACCCTTTATTTGAAAATTCATCATATAAATCCTTAAAAATAGTTTTATATTCAGTATAATTCAATTTCACAGAATCGCTTTTAATCTTTGATTTATCAAGTTCTTCTTTAAAACGCTTAAAAGACACACTAGTATCAAGTAATCTTTTACTAGGTGGTAGTTCTTCACTATAATAAATATCAGCATATATACGATTACATCTATTTTTATCAGAATTTTTCTTACTAATCATTATTAATCTCTCCTTTTAGTTAAAACTTTGCCTGTTTTCTGAGCTATATCTAATAATGAATTTTCTTCTGAAGAGAAAAAATCCTTAAAATCAGTACCATCCACCCCTAATCTTTTCATCAGAGAATATGTATTATTTAACTCAGTTTTTAAATTTTGTAATTGTTCTTTTAACTTTTGTAATTTTTTAACACTCATCATATAATCATATGTAGCTAAATCACTTTTAGTATTTTCTAATTCTTCTTTACTAGGTAATTTATTACCATCAAAAGCTAAATCATAAACAGTAATTGTAAAATATTTATTATCAAAATCTTCATCAGAAGCAAACTGATAACCAATTTTTCTACCATTTTTTATAATAAAAGAAGGATTTTCAATATCAACATCTACATAATTGTCCTTATAACTATCATTTATCTTTCCATCAGTAAAAAAATTCTCTTCTTTATAATATAACTGTCCAAAAGGAAAAAGAAACTTATTAATGCCTCTAGGATGACCATCAAGAAAAATGTTTTCATGAAAATTACCACTAAGTAATTTTATATAAATATTTTTAATTCCAAGTTCAAATACCTTATTAAAATTAAAAATTACCTTATCCAAATACTGATTTCGTTCATCCAAATTCTTATCATCTAGCTTATCAAATATGTCAAACATTAAAACTGAATATCTATCTAAATTATTCCATAAATCAAGCTTTGCACTTCCCCCAACCTTATCAAAAAATTTAATATACTTTTCTCTAATTCTATTACCATTTATTATTTCTAATAAATTATTTGAATTTTGAAATATAGCTTGATTAAGTTCAGGAAATCTCTCATTAACTTTAATTTCCATAATTTTATTAAATAATCTTTTAGCTTCATCATAATTATCTTTTGTATATCTTAATAAATCTAACAAAACACTATCGTAATATGTATAATTAAAACATAAACCTGTCTTAGCTATTTCCTCATTTAATAATTCTTGCTGTTTTCTTCTTATGTATGGAGTATCTAAACCAATTCTTCTAGGTCTAATAAGTTCATCCGTAACTTCTCCATTTTTAACTTTTTCATCGTGTTCTTCTTTTAGTTTTTCATATTCACTCATAGTCATATAAGAATCATTATCCGAAAAATCAGATACAATTATATTTTCTTTTTTCCTAAATAATCCCATAATCTACACCTCTTTCCAAGATTATAACACAAACTAAAAGAAAATACTTAAATTTCAAAGCATTTTCTTATAATACTTCCAAGCAATTATTCTAAAAGCTAACCTATCAATCAAACTCTCATCAATAACCTTATTTGAAATAGCTTCCTTAACTGAATTAATACTTTTTTCATAATCAGTCGTAATAATTAAATCATTACCAGATAAAATTGCTTTCAAAGTAGCACCATCAATATCTTTAGTAGCTCCCATCGCTAAATCATCAGTAATTATAATTCCCTTAAAATGTAGCTTATTTCTAAGTAAATTATGAACACTTATAGACAAAGATGCGGGATTATTAGAATCAATACTATTTACTATATTATGGCTAACAAGCACCGCCTCTGCCCCTTCATCAATACCAGCTTCAAAAGGTGGTAAATCATTTTTCAAAATATCTTCATAACTTCTGTTATCAATAACTTCTCCACTATGTGTATCAGCATTATTTCCATAACCTGGAAAATGTTTTAAAGTATATGATACTCCTAAACCATTACTAGCTTTAATAACTTCCTTCGCATACTGTGATGTAACCGAGCTATCTTCGCCAAGCGACCTAGAATACATATAATCATTACTATTAATAGATACATCTATAACAGGAGCCAAATTAAGATTAATTCCTAAATCAAAAAGTATTTTACTTTTGTTAATTGTATCTTCTTTAATAGTCTCAAATCCACCTTCTAAATATAACTCTCTTGAAGATTTAAAAGGCTCATTAACTAAATTAGGATTACTACTAACCCTAACAACTTTACCGCCTTCTTCATCTACCGCAGTTAAAATAGGAATTTTAGAAACATCTTGTAAATCACTTATCATTTTCTTAACTTCATCATAACTTTTATTTTCAAAATCCTTCGCATAAAATACATAACCACCAAACTGATACTTTTCTAAAACTGATGTTCCGTCATCAGGATATCTTACTAAAAAAATTTGAGCAATCTTTTCATCCAAACTCATTTTATTTAATTTTTCTAAAGCATCTTCTCTATATTTATCAAACATACTTTCCAAATAGATATTTTTATCTACCTTTTCATAACTGATAATCTCATTTTCTTGAATTTCTTTATTCTTATCTAAATTACCTTTATATTCTATTTTAATATTATTACCAGAAATCAAATCATTATTTTTCTTAAAAACATAAATAATGTTATCTTTATCCTGAACAGTTAATAATTCATTATCAGTTTTAATTATAGTTCCAAATAATTCCTTATTTTTAGGTTCTAAATCAACTTCTACTTCATCTTTGTCAAAAATAAACAAACCAAAAACCAATAAACCCACAAAGATTAATAAAGTAAAAACTTTTAAAAAATTATTCATAAACATCCCCTCATATTTTATTATACTACTTATTTAACAAAATAAAATGTCGAAAAAATATTAAATCTTTTATGTATTATTCTTGCTATAAATCTAGGGAAACTGATTAAGAGTCAGACTTTTTAAATAATGTTTACATTTATAATAAATTTTTTTAAAAAGTTGTGTTAAACATAATGACTGACAAAAAATAGAACGTTATGTATTAAATAAATATAAAAATAATTTAAAACAGATAGTTTATTTAACCATATTAAAGTTCAATAAATTTGTCTATCAGTTACAAAGTATAACAGAACCTTTTAAAAATAAAAAACTTGTTTCTATTTTGTTCAAGAAACAAAGTTTAAAAATATTCAAATAATAATTATTTTTTAATTTTTTCATTACCTCTATTATTTAAAGATATATTTAATACACCATCATTATGAGTTATACCATTAAATATTTCTTCTAATGATTCCACATTATATATTAATTCTGGATATAATTCATCTAAAATTTCAATTTTTTTATTTGCTACTTCTATTAAAGATTCCAAACCTTTTAAATTTTCCTTTAATACTTCTAATTCTTTATTATAAATAAGTAATGAATATGAAGGAAAAGAAGCTTTTGTTATTTCTAACTCTTCTAAACTAGGTAATTTAGAGTTATCAAAATCCAATTTTTTAATATAAATATTCCATACTTTTTCATCAAACTTAGATAAATTTTTATTACAAGACAAATCCTTATAATAACCGATTTTTCTAGTTCCTTTCATCACAAAATTATAAAAATCAACACGTACACTCACATGATTATTAATTCTTAAATAATCTCTCAGAAATATACCATCAGTATACATATTTTCTTCCTTATAAAAAACTTTTTCTTCATCATTATCACAAATTTCACCAAAAGGTTGGTAAGTTAAATCAAAATATGATATACCAAAAGTGTCTTTTTGCACATTCAAAAAAATATTTCTTATAGGAAGTTTATCTAATATTAATAAATTATCTATCACTTTATTAATATATTCAATTTGCATTTCTCTATAATCTTTTAATGTACTAGAACTAAAAACAGGAGAATATTTCAAAATCTCAAGCAAGAAAAATACATAATTTTCTATATTTTTTAAAAATTCTTTGGCATACCTATCATCAACTGCTTCAATTTGCCTAAAAAATGGATATTCATCATATAATTTTTTAGCTACCCCAACTCTTGGCAAAATATTTTCTTGAAACATAACTTTTTTTAAAACATCTAATTCATCATTTTGAAACAAATTATATATTTCACAAATAACTAAACTCATTTCTTCTAAATTATCTTTTACATAATTTAAAATCCATAATAAAAAACATTTATCAAATTCACTCAAATTTATACTATCAACATTTAATTGATTATATAATTCATTATAATTATCTCTTATAAGATAATAATTACTTAACTTTAAAACATCTTCATTACCATCTTTTAAACTATTTTTATATACTTCTTCACAAAAACAATTAAATGCTGACATAGTATCAAAAAGTTTTATACCATTATAACCACCTTCTTGAAAATACTTATCAGGATAAATTCTTGTATTAATTTCAGTATTCCCTATTTTTCCTTTTCTTTTTGTAATCATAATACCATCTCCGTTAAAAAAACTATAACATAAAAAATAAAATAAAACAATTCACTTTTTAATAAAAATATGTTATACTTATTAAGAACTTGTCTCCTTAGCTCAGTTGGTAGAGCAACTGACTCTTAATCAGTGGGTCTGGGGTTCGAACCCCCAAGGGGACACCATTTAAGTATGTTAAAAGAATTGCCATATTCATCAATTCTTTTTTATTTATACTATCCAAATCATCACAATTTTGTTTAATAATTAAATTTTTTATTCATAAAACTATTATTTTTAGTATATTTTATTGAATATTGAATACATTAAAATTGATAGAGCCTAAACATCCTACGTGGATTTAGGACTTTTTATTTTTTTCCAATCTTTTGGAAATTTCATGATATTTAATATTTCTTCAATATCTAAAATCTTTAAATGTTTTTCTAAAGAAGCTATCCTACCATATATTTTATTGTACATTGTTCTAAAATTATCATCATCCAACAACATTTTAAGTGTAATTATTAATGCAAATAAATCGTTTTTCCCTTGCAAATACATTCCATTATTTTGTGGTACATTTAAAATCTTATGATATTCATTATCTTTTATATAAATATATCTAGGAACAACAGTATTGTATAATCTTTCATCATGTGCACATAAATTTCTATAAAAATTCATGATTTTTATAAACTGCATTAATTCATCTTCCCTACAATTAAAATATCTTGCCACAGCATTTTTTTCACTTTGCTTCATTAATTCATAAAATTTACTAATCTCACCAAAAGAAAATATATTAATTAAAACCCAAAGTGGAACAAACCCATATGTTATCATATAATGTTTAATATATTCTTTCGTTGTCATAGCTCTACTAGTTTTCTTTTGTATATCAATGATTAATTCTTGAATATTTTTCAATCTTTCAATTTTTGTTTTTTGACTAGCATTAGTTGAACTAAAAGTTTCAAAACTATCAATTTTTAAATAATTATCATTTCCATGATACATCGAGAAATAATATGCAATTAATGTTTTCAAAGTATTTTCAATCTTTAAAATATACTTAAGTAAAATATCTCTTAATGCTCTATCAAAATCATATAAAGCAAAAATTTCATCAAAAGTAGTTCCATCCTTATAATTAATATTATCTTTTAAAAAAGGATCTTTATAACCATTTATTACATTATAATAATTGTTAGTCAATAATTTTTTCTTAACATCTGTAATATCATTAATTATAACTCCACGCTCAACTAATAAATTAATTTGTTCATCTAATGATTTAAATTCTTTCATAACAAATAAAAAAGTCTTCAGTCCACATGGGATACTGAAGCTCATTCACAATCATATTGTATAACTTAATACTAGAGCTTGTCAATACCCACATATAATTTTTATAAATTTCAACTTTAGACTTTTGCTCCTTTCTATGTCGATAAATTAGTTAATAAAAAATATGTTTTATATTAGCAAACATTAATTTTCAACTTTCACAACCATTATAATACACAACATACAAAAACACAAATGTTTTTAAAATCACAACATAGACATTTTCCAATAAAAAAGTATATTAAAAGAATTGCCATATTCAGCAATTCTTTTTTATTAATAATTTTCAGCTTTAATTTCAAAGTATGATTGTGGATGAGCACATACTGGACATACTTTTGGAGCTTCTTCTCCATAATGTACATGACCACAGTTACGGCAAACCCACATTTTAGGAGTTTCACTCTTAAATACTTTTTCATCTTTAACAGCTTCTAATAATTTATTATATCTTTCTTCATGAGTCTTTTCAATTTTAGCTACTTCTTCAAATAAATATGCAATATGGTTAAATCCTTCTTCTTTAGCATCTTTAGCCATTTCAGCATACATTTCAGTCCATTCGTAGTTTTCGCCTTCAGCAGCTAATTTTAAAGCTTCCATAGTATTTACTTTTAAACTATCTTTAATATCGCCACCAAATAGAGTTTTTAACCACATTTTAGCATGCTCTTTTTCATTATTAGCAGTTTCTTCAA
Organism: uncultured Bacilli bacterium; assembly: GCA_944329375.1. Classification (GTDB taxonomy): domain Bacteria; phylum Bacillota_I; class Bacilli_A; order RF39; family UBA660; genus Coprosoma. The sequence continues at coordinate 8,310 of CALVIB010000013.1, forward strand.
AAATAGCCGCAATTTGTTCATATCCTTCTTTTTTAGCTGTAGAAGCAAAATAAGTATACTTATTTCTAGCTTGGCTTTCTCCAGCAAAAGCAGTTAATAAATTTTTCTCAGTTTTTGAACCTTTTAATTCCATAATATATCTCCCTTCTTTAAAAAATTTGGTATCATTAACCATTAAAATTATATCATATTTAAATAAAATTGTATATTGTTAAACCTCTTTTTCTATCCATTTCATAATAACAAAAACTATATAATCAACCTCATTTACAGTAAGTTCTCTCCCTTTAGAAATATGATGCCACTTCTCCAAACACCCTCTGCAACACGTTCCAGTCGCGTGCTGAGCTATAAAAACAGGATGCCCTTTATAAGGTGTTTGCTTTCCATCATTTTTAGGATAAGCGTTTTTTAGTCTTTTATTAATAAAATCATAAGCATGTTTTTTTATAACATCTAAGCCCTTTTCATGTACATAATCTATCATATATTTTCTTAAATGAAAACTAGATCTAAACTTAGATTTATTTAATTTATCAAATAAAACATTAATATTATTATACATTTTCTAAATATTCAAGAAGCTTACAAAAAATAACTTCCAAAATCTCTTTCTTATCATCTCTTCTATCATCTCTATCAACAAACATATTAAAATCTATATACTTATCCTTATTTTTATCATATAGACAAATAAATACTTGATTATCATTACCAAACTCATTATTAGGATCTCTCTTACCTAATTTACCAGTAATACCTATACCATAATCACTTAAAGCAAACATAGATATAGCTTTAGCCATTTCCCTAGCTGTTTCTTTACTATAAACAGTATATTTATTAATAACCTCTTCGCTAACACCCATCTTAATCTTAAAATCATTTGAATAAGTTATTGCACTAAAATTTAAAACTTGACTAGCTCCAGGCACATTAGTAATTGCATTAACACAAGCTCCACCTGTACAAGATTCCATAGTACTAATAGTCTTACCATTACTATTTAAAATTTTTACTATTCTTTCAATTTTCCCTTTCATTATTATCACCATAAATAATTATACACCAAAAAAAGACCACTAGTGCCTTTTTCTTAAATTTTTTTGATAAGTTGAATAAACCATTTTAACAGAAGTACCATCCATATCAGCAGCATGATAACCACTAAAGTCTAAACTATCAATAAAACAATTTAAAACTTTACGGTTATGATTATGAATCTCATCTTCATAATTATCATATGCTCCTAAAATAACTCTAGTATTAGCCCCACTAACTTCTGGTACTTTTGAAAGCATTTGAATCAATGAATAGCTTTCATCAAATGGCATCACACCATGAATCAAATTAACTTTAGAAAGTTTGACTGGATTTTCAAGTAAGGTCTCAATTAAACTCATGTGGCAAACCTTGAAATTAGGTAAATCTTTCATACATTCACTTACTAAAAATCCCTCATCGTTTAAAACTTCTAAAGCTAAATAATTAGGGTCAGTATAATCAGCTATTCTTGATAATTTTTTTCTAAAAAATTCAGTATACTTTTCTAATTCAGGTTTATGATTTTCAAAAGTCTCTAAAGAACTTATATTTTTTTTACTTCTTACATCTAACTGCGGTAAAACTTCTAACATTTTTCCACCTCTTTCTTTTAAAGCCCTCATATTGTACCACAAATTCAAATAATGTCAAATTTACAATAAAAAACGAAGTAATTTACTCCGTTCTTAAAGCTTCAACAGGATTTTTCTTACTAGCCATTCTAGCTGGAATAGCTCCACCTATAATTGTTAAAGTTAAACTAATAATAATTAAAATAACAGCATGTACTGGATTTAACTTAGCTACATCAGCAAGCCCTGATAAATTCTCAATAATCATATTTGTTGGCAAAGTAAGTAAATAAGCAATTACCACACCAAGTACTCCAGAAAAAATGCCAATAATAAATGTTTCTGCATTAAACACCCTTGTAATATCTTTCTTTCTCGCACCCAAAGCTCTTAAAATACCAATCTCCTTAGTTCTCTCTAAAACAGAAATATAAGTTATAATTCCAATCATAATTGAAGAAACAACCAAAGATATTGAAGAAAAAGCTACAAGTACAATTGTAATTGCATCCATAATATTTCCAGATAAACTAGAAATCATCTCTGCCATATCAGTATACTGAATAACATCATTCTCATCTTTATTTTCATTATATTCATCTAAATAATTAGTAATTTCATCCTTAGTTTCAAAATCCTTAGGATAAATATAAATACTAGTAGGAATTGTATTCGCTCCTAAATATCCTAAAAATACCTCTTTAGAAACAGTATCATTAAATGCCTGATGAGTTAAAATATTATAACTTGCATCTTTTTGAGCTTTAACTATCTTTGAATTTTCATTTTCTTTAATAACTTTATCAGCTAAAGCCTTAGTATAATAAATACCACTAGAGCTCGTAATAAGTTCCTTATCCTCTTTTCCACGAACAATAGCCATAATCTTAACCGAAATACTATCTTCACTATTATATAACTTACTTATATCACTTTGAGGTACAAAACTATTACCCATCTTAACATAATAATCATCATTAAAAATAACCTTAATTTCTTTATTTAAAATATCATCAAAATTAGCCGAAGCCTCAAAACCTAAACTTTCTAACAAAGAAGCACTTATCTGATTTCGGCTATTTACAAATAAAATAAGCCCAGCTTCATCATTAATATTTCCAGCTAAAACATCATAATTCTTAGAAATAATCCCTTCATCATCATTTGGACTTTCAGGAAGCATCGTAAAAGAATTACCTGACATATTAGATGTTAAAGAATCATCCTTAACCAAACTATAATTATTCCCATTTTTACTAGCTAAAATAATATTAGTTCCTCTAACATATGAAATACTAGCCACATTACTCATATCCATATTTTCAATATAACTAACATAATCTGAAGTAATCTTATTAGTATGTACAATCTTATCAGTTATATCATTTTGGGCAAAAACTTTCTTATCATTAGAATATTTTTCTAAAGTATTTTCTCCTCTTATCTCATTCAATATTTTCTCATCCATCTGCATAGTCTGATTTGTAATCATAATTGGTGACTGTGATAAAGAATCTGCTTCAAAATTTTCAACTTCAATATTAAAACCATTAGAAAGCGATAAAATCAAAGCAATTCCAATAATACCAATTGAAGAAGCAAAAGCTGTTAAAATTGTTCTTCCTTTTTTAGTTCTAATATTTCCAAAAGAAAGCTTAAGAGCCGTTAAAAAACTCATCGCTGTTTTAGTAATCTTCAAATTACCACTTTTATCTTTAGAATCATAAGGATTACTATCATTAAGTATCTCGCCATCTTTCATTTCAATTATTCTTTCAGCATAATTTTCTGCAAGTTCTTTATTATGAGTAACCATAATTACTAACTTATCTTTAGAAATTTCTTTAATAAGCTCCATAATTTGAACACTTGTCTTACTGTCTAAAGCCCCAGTAGGCTCATCAGCTAAAATAATTTTAGGGTCATTAGCCAAAGCTCTCGCAATAGCTACTCTTTGCATTTGACCACCAGAAAGTTGATTAGGTTTTTTATGGGCATGTTCCTTAAGTCCTACTTTATCTAATAATTCTAAAGCTTTCCTCTTTCTTTCGCTTCCACTAACTCCACTTAAAGTCATACCCATTTCTACATTTTCTAAAACTGAAATATGACTAATCAAATTATAACTTTGAAAGACAAAACCAATTGCATGATTACGATAAGCATCCCAATCTTTATCTTTAAATTTTTTAGTAGATTTGCCATCAATAATTAAATCCCCTGTCGTATATCTATCTAAACCTCCAATAATATTTAATAAAGTTGTCTTTCCAGAACCACTAGGGCCTAAAATAGCCACAAACTCATTCTCCCTAAAAGATAAACTAACACCTTTTAAAGCATTTTGGATAAAATTACCTGTCTTATAATCTTTTTTAATATTATTTAATTTAAGCATTTAATCACCTACCATATATATTATAATAGAAAAAAATACGGTTTATGCTGCTTTAGCCAACATCGTATTTTTAGCATTCATTTCTTCTAAAACTTCACTAATTTTTTTCGTACTATCAAACTTAGAATTTCTAAGTGTTATCACATCATAATCGTACTGTGGGTCCATTAAAATAGTTGAATCATTTTTTGCAAGTTCTTCTAACTCCCTAACTAATACCATATAAATAATTTCAAACTTACTATCCAATTTATATCTCCCATAAATATCATTTAATATTTTTCTGCTACTTAAATTCATTGAAAGCATTGGAATGTATCCTTCTTTACTAAGGCCTTCAGCTACCATCGTATAAGCATTTATAAAACTAAGTAATTTCATTTCACTATCCTTATTTTTTGAAGCAAATTTATCATTTACCTCATAGATAACACATTTAGAAAAATTATCATCGCATTGGTCAAAAAGTTTAAGTATCTTTTTAAGCTCATATATAGCCTCTTTTTCATCAGTTGCTTTACCATATATCATAGCCCCTGTCACAATTCCTTCATCACCACATACCTGCATATTTTCTAAGAATAACTTTTCCGCCTTAATATTATCTACATCTTGACAAGGAATTATAACTAAGCTTGAATTAATATCATGTAATTCACTCAAATCTCTCTTAGTTAACCTATCCCCATCCAAAACCTTTTGAAATGTAAATTCTGACCTTTCTTTAACTTCAGGTACATTCTCTGTAACTGGTTCCGTAAAATTATCTTCTTTAACTGATGTATCAAACGGTAAAACTAATGCATCATCTTTTTTTACATGTTTAGCTTCCCCTTGATATGCCTCATCTTTTACTAATATAGGTTCTAAAACAACGCTACTTTTAACAACTTTAAGCTTAGTTCTTTCCTTTTCCATCTGAACTCTAACTTTTTCTTTTCTCTTAAAATCATCTAAAACTATTTCTAACTTTCTCGCATACTCTGCATTATTAGGATTAAAATCTGGCCAATTTATCATTCTATAATCTAATTTGCCACTCATGCAAGCATAACTTAAACTACCTTCTAAATAATCCACAGCTAAATTATACACTCTAGCCCATGCTTCTTTATAATTATCCTCATCCTTACTAGGTATTGTCACAATATTCTTAAGTTTACTATTTGGAATATCTATCCAAACCTCACGGCCTTTTGCCACCATAAAACTAGTTGGTTTTAAAAGTTGTGATTTTATCCAATCTATATGGTCACGCGTAACCACCTGTATTTGATTAATTAAAGCCCCTGTATCTTTTTCATTAATCATTCAACCACCCACTTTATTATTGTTATTATCATTATACATCTAGTTTACACTTTATGTCAACAAAATATAATGTTTTTTAATCAAAAAAAGCCCATAATATAAGGCTTTTATCCAAATTTAATCTTTTTAGAAATTTTATAAAATAAATCTGTAAAAATATTAAAGAAAGTTATTGCAATCATAAATAAAGCTAGTGTCAAAATCAAAAGTTTAGGCGTTAACAAAGTAAGTGAAAATAACTCTCTTAAAAAGATTACCCCAAAACTAAATAAAACTATCAAAAATCCAAATAAACATCTTCTCAAAGCATTAAAAGGCAAACTTATCCTATATAAAAGCATAAAACCAGTAAGACCTGTCAATAAAACACATAAAGTTGAAACCTCATCTGAAGTAAGTCTTATAATATAAGGTAAAATTGAAATAATTAAAATATTCAAAACAATAGTTAAAGCCGTTGGAATAGACCTTTTCAAAACATTTAAAATAATCTTACCATTAATTCGCTCATTATTAGGCTCCAAAGCCAAAATAAACGAAGGAATGCCAATCGTAACCACACTAGTTAAAGTCAGTTGAATAGGTTCAAAAGGATAACTTAATGGCAAAAACATAAACAAAATAGCCAGTAATGTCGCATAAGTTGTCTTACAAAGAAATAAAGATGATGACCTTTGAATATTATTAATACTTCTTCTTCCTTCTGCCACAACCTTTGGCATTGAAGAAAAATTTGAATCTAAAAGTACAAGCTGTGAAACATTTCTCGCCGCATCACTACCACTATTCATAGCTACACTACAATCAGCCTCTTTCAAAGCTAAAACATCATTAACACCATCACCTGTCATTGCCACCGTATGACCATTGGCCTTTAAAGCCATTACAATTTCCTTTTTTTGTTTAGGTTTAACTCTACCAAACACATTATATTTATCCACAATTTCCATAATTGGCAAATCACATTTACTCATATCGATATATTTAACATCTGTAAGTCCCACCTTCTTAGCCACACCAGCTACCGTTTTAGGATTATCTCCAGAAATTAATTTAATATCAACACCTTGCTCCTTAAAGTAACCAAGCGTTGCTTTAGCCTCTAACCTAACTTTGTCATTAATAATAACTAAAGCCATAGGCTCTACATCTAAAGGTAAAGTCTTATTTAATTTATGATTAACCTTGCCAAGCAAAATAGTTCTATTACTTTCAGTATATAAATTAAGTTCCTTATCTATCTTAGAAGTATCTTTAAGTACAATCTCTGGTGCTCCTATGATATAACTTACATCTTCAAAAGATATGCCTGACCACTTAGCCTGTGAAGAAAATGGAACAACCTCTAATACCTTATAATCATTTTTCCTCGCGTATTTTTTACTAATAGCCTCCATTGTCTGATTATCGTTTTCCATATGATAACTCATTACACTAAGTGCATCTACTATCTCATTCATAGGTGTTTCATTTAAAGGTACTAACTTAGATACCTCCATCTCCCCTTTAGTAATTGTCCCTGTTTTATCTAAACAAATTGTATCTACTCTAGCCAACGTTTCAATACAGTATAACTCCTGAACAAGTACATTATATTTAGAAAGCCTAATAACACTAATAGCTAAAACAGTACTAGTAAGTAATACCAATCCCTCAGGAATCATACCAATTAAAGCAGCCACCACATGAATAACAGTATCACCAAAAGATCCAGAATCCATCTGCCCTAAAAATAGTAATACTCCAATCGGAATTATAGCAATAGAAATATATTTAATAATTTTATTGATAAAATTCATAATTTCTGAATTTACCTTTTTAATATATTTAGCCTCTGCCGAAATCTGTGCCGTATAATTATCAGCCCCAACATGAATAACTTCGGCTAAACAACTACCGCTTACCACAAAACTTCCAGATAAAATATTCATATCTTTATTTTTTGTAACTGATTCAGATTCTCCTGTGATAAGTGATTCATTAACTAAAATTTCGCCAACTAAAATTCTACTATCAGTAACTATCTGATTACCAGCTTTTAATTTAATTATATCTCCCAAAACAATTTCGTGAATACCAATACTAACTTCTTTTCCATCCCTTATAACAGTAGCTTTACTTTCGTTAAGTAAAGAAAGTTTGTCGATAACCTTTTTGCTTCTAATCTCTTGAATAGTACTTATTAAAGTATTACAGAAAACAACCCCTAAAAAAAGTAAATTTTTATAAGAACCCACGAGAAAAATAGCCAAAGCTAAACCAAAGTTCAAAAAATTAAATAAAGTAAAAAAATTACCCGCAATAATTTGACCAATAGATTTAGTTTTAACATCATAATTATAATTTACAAGTCCTTTTTCTTTAAGTTCTAAAATCTTTTCTTCCGATAATCCTTTTAATTTTTCCATATCTTCCCTCTATAACAATTTTATCATGGATATTTTAATATGTAAATTATTCATTTTTGCTTTACATTATAAATAAAATATTATATAATGAAAAAGACGCAGGTGTAGTACAACGGTTAGTATATGGCCTTGCCAAGGCTAAGATGCCGGTTCGATTCCGGTCACTTGCTCCATTGAGGTTGAAAGTCGCACATTTGGCGATTTCTATATAAAGAAAAGTTCATAGTATTTGATGCTATGGACTTTTTTCATACTCAAAGGAGGGATGAATATTTATGAAAACAGTCATAACAGAATTACCTTTTCCTTGTGAAATTAAAACCAAAATTAAAATGAAAGTTAGTACGGGAAACTTGAAAATTAACTTTTTACCGGGACATCTTATCAAAATCGATAATACCAATATCAGTATAGAAGAACCGCATCGAATTATTGTAAAAAAAGATAATACAGTATTACTTGCTATGTTTTATAATAATGAAGATAAAATATATCTACCAAATAATAATATCATTATTACTTTAACCAAATATATTTCTATTCTGAACTCCATGAATAAAATTTAAAAAAAATTTTGGGGCATATCTTTATTTAATAGTTTATTTAAAGGTTTATTTTAACCGTTTGCTTAATAATTTAAACATTTTTGTAAAATTCAGTTCGACTATTTTTCCTACTAAAATTCCTATAAAATTTCCTACTGACTTTTCGATTGAGGGGGCTTATAATTAAGTAAGGTAGACAAATTTCTACCTAATAATGATTAGGGCTTAGTCTTTATATAATTTTTAGTTATTGTTTATGGCACAAGGAAAATAACCCCTTGTGTTTTTTCGTATGCAAAGGAGTTGGTAAAAAATAAATAAAAAAACAAAAGACTAAAGTTATTGCTGGACTATATCCAAGAGTAAGTACAGAAGATCAATCTAGGTTTGGGCATAGCTTAGATGAACAAGAAGAAAAACTAAAACAATTATGTGCATTTAAAGGTTATGAAATTTATAAGGTTTATCGTGAAGAAGGCGTATCTGCAAAAAATACCAATAGACCAAAGTTTAGGGAAATGATGGAAGATATGAAAGATGGAAAAATCAATAAAATTATTGTCTATAAACTAGATAGACTTACTCGTTCTATCAAAGATTTAGAGGTAATTTGTAATACTCTCGAAGAATATAATTGTGATTTAGAAAGTGTTGCCGAAGAAATTAATACTAGTAATGCTAATGGTAAATTCTTTATAAGAATGCTTACTATTCTCGCTCAACTAGAAATTGAAAGAACATCTGAAAGAACAAAATTCGGTTTAACAGGGGCTTTAAAGAAAGGACATTTACCAGGCAAACCACCACTTGGTTATATGAAGAAAGAAAAAAGCAAAAAACTTTATATTAACGAAATGGAAGCTGATGTTGTTAGAAGAATATTTAGAATGTATTTAGACGGATCTTCTGTTTGTTTTATATGTAAAAAGTTTACAGAGGAAAATGTTTTAAATAGACGTTGGCCTACTACCACAGTAGATAAAATACTATCTAATAAACTTTACATTGGAACTGTTGAATATGGAAAACGTGGAAAAGAAGAAATACAACTTTTTGAAAATGCTGTACCCGCAATTATTGATAAAACATCTTTTGTCATGGTACAAAAGAGAAAAGAGAAAAACCTTAAGAACTTTAAGAGAAAAATAACTTATATTTTCATGCAAAAAATATTATGTCCACATTGTCATAAAATAATGGGTGGCTAGTCTAGTACTAGTAGAAATGGTACTAAACACACCTATTATAAATGTCATGCTTGTAATAAAAGAATTAGTGAAAAGAAAATTGAAAAAGAATTAATGAAATTTTTAAATGATATGTTAGACTTTTTCCTAATCATTGATAATACTTTTAAATCATCACTAACGAAAGATACTGATATAGAAATTAAAAAATATGAAAAATTAAGTGAAGATTTAAACAGAAAAATTGAAAAAATTAAAAAGGCATTTATTAACGAAATTGTCGAAGCGGAAGATTTTAGTAAAGAGCTATCTTCACTAAAACAAGAATTAGAATTTGCTAATAATAAAATTAAAGAACTAAAACAAATAAAAGAAAATAATGATTTTAAAGAAGATGCCAAGTTATTCTTTAATCTAAAAGAAATTGAAAAATTAAAGCTAAAAAGTGAATATGTAAAAAAACACAATTTATGGTCTAAATTATCAAGAGAGCAAAAACAATATATTATTAACAAATATATAGACGAAATAGAAATGACTATTGATAAAAGTAAAAAGGTTTCTATTGTAAATATTGTATTTAATAAGAATGAAATCGAAAACATTGGTTATATGTTTCGTAATGATTATTTTGACATGATAATTAATGTAAATGAACAAGACCTAATTTTATCTAATTTTCAAAATGAGCAAAATACAAAAGACTATATTACTAATTTGAGAAATTTCTATAATATCAAAGAAACAAATATCACAGGAGAAATACTTAATATTAGTGAATTTAATACAAACGATATTGTACAAATCATACCACATGAAAAAAGTTCAAAATTTGATAAAAATAAATTTACAATTTTACAAATTGAGGTATAAAACTATCTCAATTTTTTAATTTTAAAAGGGGGTTTTATATATTGAATGAATTTTTTAAATATCTACTACCACAGTTATTAAGTTATTTTGGTAGTGAAAAACTAGTTTTAGAGGACTTTATACCTAAAGCAATAGAAAATCATTACGAAAGTCTATTGTTTCCGTATGAGCCAAATAATAAAGAAAATATGGAGAATAAAGATGATGAAATTAACGAATGAAGATATTAACATAAATCATGTGGACACTATCCATCAATATTATGTATTAGATTATCTAAAAAAGCAGCTTAACATTACTGAATTTGAAATATATCTATATGACAAAGATACAATAAAAGTCATTGATAAAAACCTAGAAACTAGGTACTTTAAATACAATAGTTGCACCAAAAATATAGACTTTTTTGAAAATTTGGAAAATGAGCAAGAAATGGAAATTTAAGCACTTTTTCATAAAAAGGTAATACCTCTAAAGCCTTATAAAATAAAGGAAAATCAAGGGTAAGTATTACCAAATGTGTAAAATTTTATCCATTTTGACAAGTGTCAAAATATTTTTGCACCAAAAAAACGGCAGGAAATCCTTATAAAATAAGGGTTTCCGTTTTTTTTGGTGTCATTCCCATATCCTGTTGTATTTTTTTAAGAGGTAAAAATAAGATTTTTTCAGGTATTTTTAGCTATTTTTTTGTTCTTGAATTTAACAGTACACCAATTTTATCGGAAATAAATTCACAAAATTGTTGTAATACCGCATAAGTAATTAATGGCCAAAAAATAACACATATTATCGCATCCACACATTTTGGAAACGCGCTATAATTTAGTTCTAATATTTCTGTACTAAATCCAAAATCAGAATCAATATAAAGCAGTTTTACCAAAAATATAAAAGTTAATATTCCTCCTAAAATAGAAATAATCTTGATAATATGACTTCTAGACATAATAGTTCCTTTCTAAATATATAGATATGTTTTGTTTGAGTTTAACTCAATGGAGTATTGTTTAAAAAAACCGTACCATATTATTAATGAATGTGTGGTGATGATACGGTGAATTTAAAACAAATATTTGGTAAAAATGTCAGATACTATCGTTTTGAAAAAAACATGACACAAGAAAAATTTGCTGAACATGCCAATTTAAATGCTTCTTATGTTAGTGAACTTGAAAATGGTAAATATGGTCCAACTTTTGAAAAAGTCGAAGAAATTGCAAAAGTGCTTAATGTCACGCCATATATGCTATTTCAAGAAACAAAAAACACCCACAAAAAATTACCTAATAGAGTTGATATGAAGTAACGCCAAGTTACTTTTTATTATACTTATCTATAATCACCTATCATTATAACATATTCTTCAAAATATTAGTGATTAAAATTGCAAAACACAATATTTAAACCATAAAATGAGAGAATTTGTTTAGGTGATACTCAATGAATTATTATAGAAGAATGAAAGACTTAAGGGAAGATAATGATTTAACACAACAAGAAATTGCAAACTATTTAAATATTACTCGTGGAACTTATTCTATGTATGAATGTGGCTCTAATATTATACCATTACACTTACTAGATCAATTATCTTTAAAATATCAGGTAAGTATTGATTATCTGGTTGGACTTTCTAATGAAAAAATCAATAAAACCGTGAAGCCAATGAACTTTGATATTATGTGTCAAAGATTAAAAGAACAAAGAATTAAAAACAAATTTTCCCAGCAAAATGTATCAAAAACAATTGGAATTACACAGTCTCATTATGCGACTTATGAAAATGGTCATAATATTATACCAATAACAAGACTTATCAAACTTGCTAAATTATATAATATATCGATTGACTATTTAATTGGAAAATACTAATAAAAAAGATTATAATTAAATAATCTCTAAAAAATGCAAATTATAAATAATGTTTAATTAAAATGCTGTATTATTGTTGAACTTAAATTTGCAAAATTATCTTTGCATTTTTTTGTTAATTTTTCTTTTATATTTCTTAAACATTTTTCTTTTTCCTTATGATAATATAAATTACTTATAGTAAGCGTATAGCTAGATCCTTTTGGTAATCCAATTTCTTCATTAATCATATCCATATCTTCTGGCTCAAACATTTCTTCCATTCTTACTTTTTCTTTATGATAAAGATTAGGCAAAGTATAAAAATTTTTACTTTCTACATCTCCAAAATCTTTTTGTGCCTTTTTATAATAGTTGTTTCCTTCACGATCATTATCCCAAACGGCCATATATTTTATGGAAAAAGCTATAAAATATTGAATATTATCGTGTAATGATTTAGCATTTGCACTTCCGAATACAATTACATCTTCCGGCAAATTGCAAAACATTTCTATCGCATACTTATCATATACGCCTTCGCCAGCAACTACTTTTTGATTATTATTTATAAGTTTAAATTCAGGTATTTGCAAAGCTTCATAAATTGGTTGAAAAGCAGTAGTTTGAGTAGAGCGTGTTTTATATGAAGCAATAGGTACACACTTTATTTTTGATTTTGTTTTGGAAACAATGTTAATGGTACTAAATGGTATATATGCTGGATTTAACAACTGTGGAGAATGAGTACAATAAATTACTACTCCTTCTTCGTTAGAAATTTCCACTAGTTTCTTACACAATTCATTCTGTGCTGTCTCATGTAAATATGATCCTGGCTCATCTAGTAAAAAGATAGTGTTTCCATTACTATTTTGTTTTGGGTTAAATTGAATTTTCATTATAAAATTATAATACCAAATAAAGCCTTTACTTCTATCAGAAACACCAAAAGTTCTTGCTTGACCATTTACATTCTCAACAATGTTTATTTGAAGATAACGCTTTGTTTCTTCATTTACTTTGCACTCATTAAGATCAAAATCAATAGTAATTTTCTTTTTTTCATTGGAAAATCTTGACCAAGCTTCGGTTAAATTATCGCTTAAATATTTACTTACATCGGATAATGTTGATTTTTGTCGTCTTGAATCTACGTCAAATAATTGATATATACTAAAATCTTGCTTTTTTAAAGCATTGTTAAATACTCTTGAGTATATGCTTTCCCATTCTGTAGAATTACCATTTTCTGTAATTTCTACTTTTCCATCGGGTCTATCATTAAAATCATCACTATATAAAATTGGTGGTAATTGAATTACTATTGCTTCAGCTAAAAAGTTTTTAACTGAATTAAAACCTTCAATATTATTAAAAGCTTTGTATGATAGACTATAAGTTTTATTTTCATCATCCAAAGTTCTTATAATTTCAATTTCGATATTTTCCTCATCAACTTTTATGTTTAAAACATTTATTAATGTTTCAAAAATTTTATTTTCTTTAATTGCAATATTCTTTTCATTTTCATATTTTTCCCATTCTGGAGTATTAGTTTCTAATGTTTCTTGCTTTGCTTCATCTTTTATTTTTAAATTGTTATTATCATTTATTAAATCATTAATAATATTAAGAAATTCGTTTTTTCCAATTTCTATAGCAGCTTTTATTTCACAAGTATCATCTTCAAGAGCATATAAATTTTCAATGTTTTGAACTTGTTTTGCTTGATTCAAATTATCATTGGCTTTATCAAAAGCAAAAATAGCTTGTAAAATTGTCGTTTTACCACATTCATTAATTCCAACAAGTGGTATAATTTTATTTTTCAAGTCAATTTTTAATGGCCCCTTAATTGCTCGATAATTACTAATAATAAATTTATTGTACTTCATACAAAAAACCTCCATCTAATCAATCAAAATAAAAGTTTGGTAAAAACTACCACTTATTATATCATAAAGGTTTTAAAAATAAAGCATTTTATGAAATTTAAACACAAAAATAAATTATACACTCTTCAAATAATGGTTGAATCGACAAAATATACAGTATAATTAATACATCAAATATAAATGCAATTTTTACTAAAGTGTGAATCATACCTTAAATTAGTTTTTAAGTTTTTTCTTAATAATATTGCCACCTAAAAAGCGCTTTCATTTTATTAAATGCAAAAACTAATCCATATCTGAATTAGTTATTTATTAAAATTCGAAAAGTTCGAACATATTTTAATGAAATATTTACTAAAGGTATGTAAAGTCATATAGAATTATTGTCAATAATATGATGCTTTTTTGTTTATTATTCAATGGGTAAATATTATGAATCTTGAATATGATAATTTTAATTTAAATCTTATTTTGATTAATGTTACCTATTATGATTGGACAATCATCATCCAATTGATTATAAATAATCGTTGTTATATATTTTTTGTTATTTTTAACTAACTGAATTAAATATCGATGCCAATCTTGGTAATGCCAAGTTTTATGATTGTAATTAGTTTTATTTAAAGGTTCGTTCGCACAAGGACATAAATATATTATAAATTCTTTTTTATATTTAAAACATTCTAATATAATTTTTTCAGTTATAATACATGGTCTAAACCCAACAATTAAATCGTAATTATTAAAATCAAAATCTTGTGTTAAATCAGTTTCTATTGTGTTTATATCATTATAATTCTTAATAAGAATTTTATTATTAATAGCTGTTATTTTACAGTTTGTATTTTTTTTAATTATATTTGATAGTACTGGAATATATCCACATCCTACTTCTACGAGGTTTTTATTTTTTAGATTAAAATATTTTTGAATAATTTTAAAAAATCTAAAATAATCTGTTTTAGTTATATCTACTTCGTTTAAATAACAGTAAATTTGATTTATATCGCATGTATATCCATATTTTATTTTTTCAAGCCTATTTTCTTCAAAATATTCTGGATATGTGTTTTTGTGTTTTCTTAAAAATTCAATCACTCTATCATTTTGCATATAATTTCACCACCATTATTGCTATTATTATATAAAACATAATTAAAAAAGTCTACAACGAACCTATGTCAATGATTGACTAAAATGGAAATATGTGGTAAATTAATTATAACTTAATGGAATTGTTATTCTTATTAAGTACGAAAGGTGGTTAAATTATGAAAATTAGTGTTAAAAAATTAGCTGAAACACAATTTGCTTGCCACGTAGATCAAAACTGCTAATTGATGCTAAATATTAAAGCCCATCTTCATGGGCTTTAATGTGTTTATAAAGGTATAAAGGAGATTTTTATGAGAGTACTAATAAATCCTACTAGACCATTTTATTTAAACAAAATAAAAAAATCGATCAGATGTGGTAATTTTTCAGAAACAGGAAAAGTAATTGATTATGAAGATGAAATGTTTGTTAGTTTTTTCAAAGAAATGTCAAAATTTATTGACATTAAAGATTTAGAAAATATAGCAAAGACTAGATATTCAATGAATAGTAAAGATTTTAATGAATTATTAAAATATTTGATGAACGAAAAATTTGTGATTACTGATGATGAATACGATAAAATCTATAATTATGATAAATTATATAATAGACAAAATGCTTATTTCTTTATGGTGTCAGAGGATATTAAAAATATTGATTTATATAAAAATAAAAATATTTTAATCTTAGGATTAGGAGGAATAGGTTCTAATGTTGCCGAACAATTAGTAAGAGCTGGATTTTCTAATTTTACACTTGTTGATTGTGATGTTGTTGAAAGTTCTAATCTAATTAGACAAAATACTTATTATTCAGATGATATTGGAATTTCTAAATCTGAAGCTTTATCAAAAAGATTGAAGTTAATAAATAATAACATAAAAGTTAATGAATACAACACAAAAATACTTTCCGAATCTGATGTATTACAATATATAGAAAACACAGATTTTGTCATTTGTACTTTGGATAAACCATATAGAAAGATTAGGAGAATTATAAATTCAGTATGTGTAAAATGTAATAAACCTGTTATTTTTTCTGGATTCGCTGAACACGTCGGTATGGTTGGACCTTTTGTTGTTCCTCATATAACCGCTTGTTTAGAATGTATAGACAAGCAAGATGTCGAAATACCATTTCAAAATGTAAAAATTGCTCCTTCATTTGGGCCTTTATGTAACATAATTTCTTGCATTGTAGCAGCGGAAGTGATAAATTATTTTGTAAAATATAATTCGTATAATTTAATGGGTTGTACTTTAATGTTTAATATGATTAACTATAAAACGGAAATTATTAAATGGAATAAAAATCCGTCATGTAAAAAGTGTGGTGATAAAAATGATAGTAAGTAATTTAAATAAAACCATTAATGGAAAAGATTTACTTGATAATGTTAATTTTAGCTTAAATGTTGGCAATAAGGTTGGATTAATAGGTAAAAACGGTGTGGGAAAATCAACTTTGTTAAAAATTCTGTCTGGCGATTTACCTTGTGATTCTGGTAAGATTAATTTAAATGGCCAAACAATAAAAATGTTAAAACAAGAAATTTCTAAGGATGATTATGATTATAGTATTATTGATTATATAAAAAAAGAAAATAATATTTTAAATCTCGAAAAAAGATTACACGAATTAGAAACAAATTTAAATGATGATAACATGGCAGAATATGGTGATATACTAGATCAATATTTAGCCTTAGATGGTTATAATTTTGAAAATAATTTAGAAATGGTTTTAAATGGTCTTAAATTAGATATAAATATTAATAAAAAAGTTGGAACATTATCTGGAGGACAAAAGATAAAAATATTACTTGCTAGCTTACTTTTAAGCAATGCTGATATATTACTTTTAGACGAGCCTACTAATAACTTAGATATTGAAGCTATAGAATGGCTAGAAAATTATCTTATAAAATTAGAAAAGCAAATGATAATTGTTTCTCATGATGAAGAATTCTTAAACAATGTAACTAATAAAATTTTCGAATTAGAAAATGGTAAAATTACTGAATATAATTTAAGTTATTCTGATTATTTAAATTATAAAGATATGGAATATAATCATAAACTAGAACAATATGAACAAGCTCAAGAACAAAAGAAAAAAATAAAGGCTCAAATTCAAGAAGCTAAAGAATGGTCAAATAAAGGTCTCTCATCAAAAAAGAAAGATAATGATAAACTAGCAGCTAACTTTGCTAAAGAAAGAACTAAAAAGACATCTGCAAAAGTATCAGGATTATCAAAAGAACTGGAAAAAATAGAAATTGACTCTAATTTTAGAAAACGTGAAGCCATTAATTTTACTGTAGATTACTCAGATATAAAAGGAAATGGTGATATTTATATTGAAGATTTAGTATGTGGATACGATGATTTTAAAACACCACCTATAAAAGTAGATATTCCATTTGGAACTAGAATACAAATATACGGTAAAAATGGTAGTGGTAAAACGACATTTATAAAAACACTTTTAAATGAAATTAAACCCATTAGTGGAAAAGTATATATAGGAAATGATGTTAAATTTGGATATATTTCTCAAGATAGTTTAGAAACTGAATCTGCAAATCTTTCAATATATGATTATTTGTCTCAAGATACTGACATTGATAAAAGTATGCTATTTAATATTCTTAATAAGTTTCACATAGCATATGAAGATAAAGATAAAACTTATTTGACTTTATCACCAGGACAAAGAACTAGAGTAAATTTAGCTAAATTAGCTATAAATAAAATTAATGCATTAATATTAGATGAAGCAACTAATCATTTAGATATAGAAGCAATTCATGTGCTAGAAGAAGTTATTGATACATTTAATGGGACAATCATTAGTATTTCTCATAATAGAGCTTTTAATGAGCATTTAAAACCTGATGTTGTTTTGAATATCGAAGATGCTAGTTTGACATATCCAGATAAAAAAAGTAAAAAAAAATGAAAAAAATATAAATATATATAGTTGATGCAAATATTTTTTTACGATATAATTAATACATCAAATAAAGCTGAACTTTTACTAAAGTGTGCATAACCCCTTTAGTAAACGCTCCATTATGAAATTAACCCTTGATTGTGAAATGCACCCCATAGAGTAGACAATAAAAAAAATCCTAATTTAAGGGTTATGATATAATACACTTCCGAAAGGA
>CALVIB010000014.1 GCA_944329375.1 uncultured Bacilli bacterium
ACAAATAAATATATGTTAGGGTAGCGACTATCCGATATTGGTCTATGGAGGAGCCTAAGGCTGCTATGAAGTAGAAAAAACTTACCGTGAGGTAAGCTAATGTCAAAATTTATTTTGACATTTTGTTCTTAAAAGTGTATTAGATTTTTTTGTGGATTTTGCCGAATAATTTTTTTCAAAACTTACCAATATAAACATAGGATATATTGGAGAGGAGCTAAAACATGTTTGGAAACTTTGAAGAAGATGCTAGAAAGGTTTTAGTTAATGCGAAAAAAGAAATGTATGAATTAAATCATCCTTATGTTTCTTCAGAACATTTATTGCTGGCTATTTTAAAAGGTAACAATGAAATTAGTGATAAATTAAAGAGTTTTGATTTAGATTATAATAGATTTAAAGATGAGGTTATTAAAATAATTGGTAAAGGTAGTAAACCTAGTCAATGGTTTTTATATACACCATTACTTAAAAGAATAATTGAAAATGCGGTTATTGATGCGAAGGATAATAATAATGGGGTAGTTACTATTAATCATTTATTTGCTAGTTTACTTGATGAAGGGGAAGGCGTTGCTATTAGAATATTAATCGGCATGAATATTGATATAGATGATTTATATAGTGAATTTGCTGATAAGATTATGAATAAAAAAAATCATAAGAAATTATTGATTGAAGAACTTGGAGTAGATTTAAACAAAAAAGCTATGAATGGTAATTTAGATCCTGTTACTGGAAGGGATGAAGAAATTAAAAGGGTTTTAGAAATACTTTCTAGAAGGTGTAAGAATAATCCTTTATTAATTGGAGAAGCGGGTGTTGGTAAGACAGCTATTGTGGAGGAACTTGCGAATATGATAGTTAGAGGAGAAGTACCTTTAAGTTTAAGAAATAAACGAATAATTTGTTTAGATATGGCTTCATCAGTGGCGGGAACTAAGTATAGAGGTGAGTTTGAGGAGAGAATGAATAAAATATTAAAAGAAATAGAAGATAATGATGATATTATTTTATTTATTGATGAGATACATACTTTAGTAGGGGCTGGTGGGGCTGAAGGAGCTATTGATGCTTCTAATATATTTAAGCCAGCTTTAGCTAGGGGGAAGATTAGATGTATAGGGGCTACAACAATAGATGAATATAAAAAATATATTGAAAAGGATAGTGCTTTGGAAAGAAGATTTCAAAAGGTAATGATAGAAGCTCCTAATGAAGATACGGTTAAGAGTATTTTAATGAATTTAAAGGAAATTTATGAGGGATATCATAAGGTTATTATAGATGAAGAAATAATTGATTTGATTATTAATTTATCTAGTAAATATATTTATAATAGGAATGAGCCTGATAGGTCAATCGATATTTTAGATGAGGTTTCAGCTAAGGTTAGTTTAAAGGAAAGTAAAGGATTAAAAGAATATGGTTTTTATAATAAAAAATTAAAAGAGGTTATTAATAATAAGAAAAAAGCTATTTTAGATAATGATTTTGATAAGGCAAGTTCTTTTAAGAATGAAGAATTTGAACTTATGAATAGAATTAATACTTTAGAACTTTCTTTATATAAGACTCAAAGTAAAAAGGTTACTAAGTTAGATGTGGCAGAGGTTATTAATATGAAAACTGGTATTCCTATTTATGAGATTTTAAATGAAAAAAGTAAGTTAATTAAACAGACTGAGAAAATATTAAGTAAAAATATTATTGGTCAAGATGAGGCGGTTAAAGAAGTCTCGAAAGTAGCTAAAAAAATTAAATTGGGTTTTAACGATAAGTGTTATTCATTTTTGTTTTGTGGTCCTTCTGGGGTTGGTAAGACTTTATTAGCTAAGACTTTTGGTGAAAATTTAGTTGGTAATAGAAATATTATTAAACTTGATATGAGCGAATATAAAGAGGCTCATAGTATAAGTAAGATTATTGGTTCGCCTCCTGGATATGTTGGATATGAAGATAATACTAATATTTTAGAGGATATTAGAAATAAGCCTTATTCAGTATTAATATTAGATGAAATTGAGAAAGCGCATACAAATATTATTAATTTATTTTTACAGGTTTTAGATGAGGGTAAAATTAAAAATAGTAAAGGTAAGGTGGTTAGGTTTGATAATGTGGTTATTATTATGACTTCTAATGTTGGTTTTCATGAAATTAATGTTGGATTTAATAATAAGAATACGAAGATATCTAGATTAAATGATAGCTTTTCTATTCCTTTTATGAATAGAGTGGATAAGGTTATTTGTTTTAATTCTTTAAATGAAGATGATATTTTAAAAATTATTAGAATGAATTTAAAAAATTTTAAGGATAAGTATAGTGATAAGATTAAGATTAAAATTTCTAAGGAAGTAGAAAATGAGATTTTAAATTTATCTAATTATGAGGAGTATGGGGCTAGAAAGATTGGGAAAATAATTAAAGATAAGCTTGAAACTATTGTTATTGATAAGATTATTGATGGAAAAGAGGAGGTTTATATTAAAAATTTGAAACAAGAGGTTTAATTGTGCGTGCAAATGTTATATAATGTATTTAAGGTGATTTGTCATGTATGATGAAAGTTTAAAGGTAATAGAAAACTATTTAAGAAAAGTATGTGAAGAAGAAATAGGAAAGAAAGTAGAAATACCTAGAAAAGTTTTGGTATGTAAACCTAACAGAAGAATTGTAACTAACGGTATGAGAATTAATGAGATTATGAGATTAAAAGAGTATAGTGTTAAAGTTTTATTTTTAACACATAATCTTAAACTTGAAGAAAAAAAGAAAATTAAAAATTATATTTTACAATTATTAGATTTTAGTGATGAATTTTTGGTGGAAAATGTTTTAAAAATAAAGGAAAGTTTACCTTGCTTTTGTCCTAGTGAATTGAAAAGTTATATTGTAAAATATATTGATTTACGTATTAAAGTGTTTACTTTAAAAAGTGGTACTTTAAATTATGGAAAGCATTTTAAAAAAGTTTTAAATAAATAAAAACCTGAGGTTTAGTTCTCAGGTTTTATTCTACGGTAACTGATTTAGCTAAGTTACGTGGTTTATCAATGTCACAGCCTTTTAGTTTTGCGGTATAATAGGCGATTAATTGATAAGGAATAATGGTAAGTAATGGTTTAATAAACATACTTACTTTTTTTATTTTAATTACTTTAATATTATCTTCTTTAATATCTTCATCAGTAATTAAATAACATTTAGCACCTCTAGCAATAACTTCTTTTAAATTACTAATTGTTTTAGCATTTATATATTTATTTGTAGCTGAGGCAAATACTGGAGTATCTTTAGTTATTAAAGATATTGTTCCATGTTTTAGTTCGCCTGCGGCATAAGCTTCACTATGGATATATGATATTTCTTTTAGTTTTAGTGAGCCTTCCATGGCTAGGGCATAGTCAATAGTTCTACCAATATAGAAGATATCGGATTTTTCGTATATTTCTTTGGCAATGTTTTCATAGGTTATTGTATCTTCTAATATAGGGGTTAAAATTTGGGTTATACTTCTAAATTCTTCTAATATTTTGTTTATTTTTTCTTCTTTAATTAGTTTTTTTCTATAAGCTAAAGATAAAGCTAAAACTGAAAGTAAGGCTACTTGAGAGGTGTAAGCTTTGGTTGATGCAACAGCTATTTCGGTACCTGCTTCTGTATATAATACTTTATCTAAAGCTCTCGCAATTGAACTTTCTTTAACATTTACTATGCCTAGGGTATCATATTTTTCTTCTTTGACCTTTTTTAAGGCTGCTAGAGTATCGGCTGTTTCTCCAGATTGTGATATGAATATTGATAATACATTATTATTTAAAAAGTTATTTTGATATCTATATTCACTAGCTAAGAATACTTCACATTTAGTATTTGAATATTGTTCAAATAAATATTTTGCGGTAAGGCCTGCATGCATAGCAGTACCGCAAGCAATAATATCAATTCTTTCATATTTAGTTAAATCAGGTAGTTTTAATAAGTCTTTTATATTATTTATATATGGATTTACTGTTTTTCTAATGGTTGTTTGCTGCTCTATGATTTCTTTTAACATATAGTGCTCATAAATACCTTTATCAGATGTTAGGTCACTACCTTGATATTCTTTTAATTCTTTTTTTAGGATGTTTCCTTCTTTGTCATAGATTGTTATATTGTTATTTGTTATTTTACCATATTCATAGTCTTCTAAAATGTAATAGTTTTTTGTATATTTTAAAATAGCTGGAACATCACTTGCAATATAGTTTTCATTATTTCCTTTACCGATGATTAACGGACTATCTTTTTTGATAACATAGATAGTATTTGGGTTATCATTTATTAACATACATATAGCATAACTGCCATCTACTTTTTTCATAAATTTTTGAATTGCTTTATCAATGTTTTCATATTTTTTATAATAATAATCTAATAGTCCAGCAGCTATTTCTGTATCAGATTCTGATTTAAATTCATATCCTTTTTCTTCTAATTTATGTTTTAATTTACTAAAATTTTCAATTATACCATTATGAACAATGGTAATTTTTCCAACATTATGAGGATGAGCATTAGTTTCATTTACTTTACCATGAGTGGCCCATCTTGTATGAGCTATTCCAATATTGGAATTACTTTCTTTAGATATATGATTTTCTAGGTCTTTAACGCGACCTTTTACTTTATTTATAATTAAATTACCATCTTTTATATAGGCTAATCCAGCAGAGTCATATCCGCGGTATTCTAATGTTTTTAAGCCGTCTAAAAGAATAGGTATTACATTTGTTTTGGTACTTACACTACCAACAATACCACACATAAAATTCTCCTTTTCTATTAGAATATATGTTTTGTCCATAAGATTAATTTTATGTTTTGTCATATATTTAACGATTCTCACCGTGATAGCATCCGCCGAATATTTCGATAACTATCAACCTCGTCAACCATTTTAGGTTCTGGCGCTAAGGAAGATAAATAACCTCCTTTGGTATCTATCCTTTGTTATCATTTTATGAAAATATAAAAAAAATGTCAAATTTTAAAAGGAAAGACTATTAAAAAAACGTATATTAATATATGTAGGAGTGAAAGGAGAGAATAATGGATAATAAAGATAAATTTTTTACAGCTAAGAATGACAATGTATTTAAAGCAATATTTTGTAATGAAAATAATACTTTTTTACTTAAGACATTAATTGAAAGATGTTTAAAGATTAAAATAGAAATTATAGAAATTCATGCACCAGAGAAGATAAAAGAAAATATATATGCGAAAGGACAGATATTAGATGTTTTGGTTAAGGTGGATAATAGGTTAATTAATATAGAGGTTAATTCGGGATTTTATGATGGAGTGCATAGGAGAAATTTTGGATATGCAGGGAGTAAGTATAGTGAAGAAGTTAAAATAGGAGAAAATTATTTAGATATGAATGAGGTTATTCAAATTAATTTTACATGGGGTTTACCACGGAAATATTTAATATTAGGGGAGTATTTACTAGTAGATAAAAAGACAGAAATTAAATTTGTAGATAATTTTAGTATTTTTGAATATAATATGGATAAAATAAGAGAATTATGGTATAGTGGAGATAAAGAATACGAGTTTTTAGCCATCTTAGATTTTAATAAAGAAGAACTTAAAAAGATAGGAAAAGGCGATGAATATATGAGTGAATTTAAAAAGAAGATTGAATCTTTAAATGATAACAGAGAATATAAGGAGTTTTTGACAGCTGAGGAAGATATGAAAAAGACAAATAATACTTTTAAAGAAATAGGTAGGAGAGAAGGATTTGAAGATGGCAAGGTATTAGAAAAAATTGAAATAGCTAAGAAATTGTTTAAGGAAAATATTGATGAGCAAATTATTTCCAAAGTAACTGGTTTATCTATGGAAAAAATTAGAGATTTAAAGTAAAAACGTTAGGCATTAGAGTCTAACGTTTTATCAAAATCAATGAAAAATTCTTTATACCATATTAGAAAGACATAGACTGTCCATATTTTTCGGCAGTTATTTTTCTTTCCTTTGTAATGGTCAGCTAGCATTTTTAGTAAGGTATTTTGGTCAAAGAATTCTTTGGTAAAATCCTCTTCAAATATTTCTTTAACAATGTTATAATATTTTTCTTCTCTAAACCATTTGATGATTGGTACAGGAAAACCTTTTTTCCTTCTTTTGTACCAATCTTCTGGGATTCT
This sequence comes from uncultured Bacilli bacterium, assembly GCA_944329375.1. GTDB lineage: Bacteria > Bacillota_I > Bacilli_A > RF39 > UBA660 > Coprosoma. The sequence continues at coordinate 6,210 of CALVIB010000014.1, forward strand.
TTTTGATGCAGCTTTTCTTAAAGCATATTTGGTTGTATCATGTGATATTTTATATTCTGTTGGAATAGAGCTTGCTAGAGCAAAAACTTCTTTATCTAGTATTGGGACTCTAAGTTCTAGGGAATTAGCCATACTCATTTTATCGGCCTTTAGTAAAATATCATTTGGAAGCCAAAAGTGCATATCTAAATATTGCATTTTAGTTACATCATCTTTATCTTTTACTTTATCAAAATAAGGTTTGGTAATATCTTGATATTTTAAATCACTTTTATAGTTATCGTTTAATATTTTATTGGCTTCTTTGTTATTAAAGACGAAGGCTTGTCCTATGAAATAGTCTTCTATTTTGCTACCACCTTTAGTTAGAAAGTTTTTTCCATGAAAAGGTGGGAGAGGAGATACTAAAACTTTTATAAATTTTCTTAAAAATAGTGGTAGTTTACGATATTTTTTTAATTTTATATCTTCATCATATCCAGTGTATCCTCCAAACAATTCATCGGCTCCTTCGCCTGATAAAACTACTTTAACATCTTTGGAGGCTAGTTTTGATAAGAAATATAATGGGACAGCTGATAGATTGGCGGTTGGTTCATCGGCATAATATTCTACTTTATTTATACTTTCAAAGAAATCATCCGCATTTATTAATTCATTTTTATTTTGTATGTGTAAGATATCTGATAGGTCTTTTGCTAGTGGTACTTCGTTAAAATCTTTATAATCAAAACCAACAGAGAATGTTTTATCTGGTTTTAAATAGCTTACAACATATGATGAGTCAATACCTCCTGATAGATATGAGCCTACTGGAACATCACTTATAGTGTGGTAATCAATAGATTTAGTTATAGTGTTATCTATTTCGTTTACTAGAGTATCTAGATTTTGATTTTTAGGTTCAAATTTGATTTCATAATATTTATTTATTTCCATTTTTTCAGTGTTATAGTCATAAGTGAAGTAATGTCCTGGTTTTAATTTATATACATTTTTGAAAAATGTTTCATTTAAAACTGATGTTTGGAATGTGAGATATGGTTTTAAAGCTTCTTTATTAACCTTTTTTAAAAAGTCTGGATGTTTTAAAAATGATTTTATTTCAGAGCCATACATAAATGTCCCTTGCATTTTACAGTAATAAAAAGGTTTTTGTCCAAAATGATCTCTGGCCCCAAATAATATTTTTTCTTTTTTGTTCCATATGACAAAGGCAAACATACCTCTTAATTTATCTAATATTTTTTCTTTATATTCTTCAAATCCGTGTAAAATTACTTCTGTATCGGTATTAGTTTTAAAAATATGCCCTTTATTTATTAAATCTTCTTTAATTTCTTTATAGTTATATATTTCTCCATTAAAAGTAATATACATAGTATCATCTTCGTTTGATATGGGCTGCCTTCCACCTTTTAAATCAATGATACTTAGTCTTCTAAAACCCATTGCTATTTCATCATCAGTATAATAAGATTCATCATCTGGACCTCTATGGGCTATCATATCATTCATTTTTTTAATATGAGTTTTTTCTTTTCTATTTATATATCCACAAAATCCGCACATTTTACTTCACCCTTTCTTTGTTAAAAAATGTTAGTACGTTATCAGCTTCTATTTCTAGAGGATCTATGAAATTTTCTTTTAATTTTAATTTTTCTTTTAATATTGATAATTCAGTGCATCCTAGAATATAACAGTCACAATCTAGATTTTGGATTGTTTCTTGCCATAGGTTATTTGGAACATCTTTTCCTTGTTTTATATAGTCATATATTATTTTCATTATATTTTCTTGGTTTGGTAAGGTATAGTTTATGTTTCTTTTTTCTAAGGCATTTTGATATAGTTTTGATTTAATTGTTCCAGTAGTAGCAAGAATGGCTACTTTTTGATATTTATTTTTAATAAATTCAGCTGTATTTTCTATCATATTACTTATTGAAATATTTATATGTTTTTGTAATTCATTATGAAAGTATGTAGAGGTATTACATGGAATGCTTATTAATTTACAGCCTAGTTTTTCTAATGTTTTACAATCTTTTAAAAGATATGGATAGGGATTTTCTTTTGAATTATCTAGGATATAAGCTGTTCTATCTGGAGTTTTCGCATCACTTAATATTATTATGTTTAAATGGTCTTGGTCTTTTTGAGCTTTTGTTTTTTTAGTGATTAATTCATAAAAGTAACAGCTCGCATATGGTCCTAGGCCACCAATTATTCCTAAATCATAGTTCATTTAACATCATCCTTTGGTGGGTATAGTTTAAACATTTTATAATCTTTATTATAAATTCTATTTATCCAAAATCTTCTTACTAAGTTATTATCTTTTTTATTTTTTAAAGTATAAGCATATTTATTGTTTTTAATTAGGTTTAAGGCTTCATTTAATGTATCTTTGTTATATACGTATTTTTTTAATATGTTTTTAGGTGTATGAAGCCATAAGAATTTGTTATAATTATAGTCTGTTTTTTCATCTTTTTGAAGTACTAAGTCATCTACTAGGTATTTGGCCATGTTTAAGCCGCAGGCTGTTGTGAAATAGCTACTTCTTCCTTGTCTAATGTTTATTTCAAATAATTTATATTTTTGGTCTTTATTATCATATTTAAAGTCAAAATTAGAAAAGCCAACATATTTGATATCTTCTAAGAAGTTTTTAATTTTTTCATATATTACTTTATTTCCCTCAGATATTATAGCTCTATAGTTGCCGATGCCATAAGGGGTGTGTTCTTCTAAAATACATCTACCTAAACACATCATTTTTACTTTTCCTTCTTTATTTGAATAGCAGTTTAGAACATACATTGTGTCATCCGCACCTTCTATATATTCTTGGATGATAATATGACCTTCATAATTTGCCTCAAATATTTGTTTAACTGTTTTGTTTAAATCTTCTTGGTTGTTTATTTTATAACATTTTTCTTTTCCTTCAAAATCAATTTTGGAATAAAGCGTACTATTAGATGGTTTTAAGGCAACTGGAAATTCGAATGGTAGGTTTATATTATCATTATGTTTAGTTACTATATATGTTTTTGGATAATCTAGATTATATTTTTCACAGATGTTATAAAAACTTTCTTTATCTTCTAGTTTATCTTTTAGCTCTTTATTCATAAATGGTAGTGAATAGTATTTAGATAATTCTTCCATGTTATTTACAATAGGGTTTGTATACCATTCCGCACATGATAGTAATATTAAATAATCATATTTTTCTTTATATTTTTTTCCTATTTCTAATAATGTTTTTAAAAAGACTTTTTCATCTTTGAAGTTTTTGACTATTTTGACATCAATTATTTTACTATTTTGAGTTTCTTTTAATGGAAATGTTCCGATGGCTAGAGATTTTATATTATATTTATCATTAAAAGATTTAGCTAGACCATAAGCATTCGCATCCGTTCCTAATATTACTGGTAAAAATGTTTTTGACATATTCATCACACTTTCTATTTAGTTGTGGAAAACTTTTCACTTTTCCACATTATATAACAAATTCTAAAATTAGGCAATGGATGGGGGAAAAGTGTTATAAAATAAGGGGATTTGATGATTAATGTTTTTTTATGTGTATAATAAATGTCAAAAAAAAGTGGAAAAAATGTATACTTTTGCCAAGTACTATGGTATAATACAAAACAGGTGATTAAGTTATGCTTGAAGAAGTTAAAGTCATACTAGAGGAAAATGAAAATTTAACTTTAGAAGTTAAAGATAATCTTTTAGAACTTATTACAATCTTTCATGAAATATTTAAAGATGTTGATTTGACGACTTTGAAAGAGAGACTTAAGACTTTAAAGATAAAAAGGGAGAGTATGTATTTAGTTAAAATGCCATGTAAGTATATTCCTCATAATAATGAGATAGCTATTAACTATGGTCTTATTACTGAGGCGGATGCGAGGCACTGGCTTATGCATAGTTTGCTTGGTGTTATTACAGCTAAAGATAATTATTATGGATTTAATGATAATCAAGATTCTTTACTTGCTTTAAATGAAGGTTATACTGAAATACTTACTAATAATTTAGTGGGGGATGTAGATAATAATTTCTTTACGGATGAAATTATTATGACTAATTTAATTAGTAAAGTTATTGGAGAAGATGTTTTATATAATGCTTATTTTAGTAATAATGCAGAAATGGTTGTGAAAGCCATGGCAGAAGCGGAGGTAAAGTAATGTTAGCTGAAGTAATTAGTGATATGAATAGTAATTATGAAAATAGAAAACATGGTGGTAATTCACAAGTGTTCAGTATGGAAGAAAAGATGCTTTCGGCTTTTCCTGAAATAGGGATTGAGAATATTTTTGCTTCAGAGGTATATTTACCATTAGGCCAGAAAATTGAATCTGGAACTTTGGAACATTTAAAATCAGTAGTTAGTGAATACCAAGGTGAGGTTGTTTTAGAAAATAATTCAAGGAAACTTAGCTAAAAGCTTAAGTTTTTTGTTTTAAAATTATAAAAATGTGTTATAATTTATATTGAGATTTCAAAAGCGATGATTAAGAAGTAGTAGTGAAAGTAATTATTTATAGAGAGCTAATGGTTGGTGGAAATTAGTAATAATCTTTTATGAATTCAGCTTAGGAGCTTATATACTTAATAGTATATCGGTAACGCGTTATAGTTTTAAGGTAAGCTTGGCTTATGAATTAAGGTGGTACCACGTTTTAAATCACGTCCTTATTGGATGTGATTTTTTTTAGGAGGTTTTGTATGGAAAATATTATAAGTGAATTAAAAAAAGATTTGGAAAGTGTTAAAGAAATGCATGCTTTAAGTGAAATTAAAGCTAAGTATTTAGGTAAAAAAGGTCATATTACTAGTTTATATTCTAAGATGAAGGATTTAAGTAATGATGAGAAAAAAGAGTTTGGCCGTAAACTTAATGATTTGAAAGCAGAAGCTAGTGATTTGATTGAAAAGAAAGCAGAAGAAATTAAAGAAGATATTTTAAATGAAAAGTTAAAAAATGAAAGTATTGATATTACTTTACCAGCGACAGAGATTAGGTTAGGTGCACCTAGTATTTTGGAAAATTTAATTGAAGAAGTCGAAGGTTTACTTATGTCTATGGGTTATGATGTTATTGATGGACCTGAGGTGGAGAAAGATGAATATAATTTTGAAATGCTTAATTTACCTAAGGGACATCCTGCGAGAGATGCTCAAGATACTTTTTATGTTGAAGGAGAGGAACTTCTTTTACGTAGTCAAACTTCGCCTGTTCAAATTAGAAGTATGCTTGCTGGAGAGGGAAAAATTCCAATTAGAATGATTTGTCCTGGTAAGACTTATAGAAGGGATGATGATGATGCGACTCATTCACATCAATTTATGCAGATAGAAGGTTTACTTGTGGATAAGAACATTAGTTTATCTGATTTAAAAGGAACTTTTGATATGATTGCGAAACATTTATTTGGAGAGGATTGTGAAACAAGGTTTAGACCTAGTTATTATCCTTTTACGGAGCCTTCTGTGGAGATGGATATTACCTGTCATCATTGTAAAGGTAAAGGGTGTGGTATTTGTAAGAATACTGGTTATATTACTGTTTCTGGTGGAGGAATGGTTCATCCTAAAGTATTAGAAAACTGTGGTTATGATTCTAAGGTATGGAGTGGATTTGCCTTTGGATTTGGAGCTGAAAGACTTGCGATGATTAAGTATGGTATCGATGATTTAAGGGTATTTTATACTAATGATTTAAGAGAAAGCAGAGTATTTGACAGAAAGGAGGCTAATTAATGATAGATTTAGAGTGGGTAAAAGATTATATAGATATTTCTGACCAAGATTTAAAGGAACTTGCAGTTAAAATTACTAAAGCTGGAATTAATATTGAAAAGGTTATTACTAATCATATTGATAATTTAGTTATTGGTGAGGTTTTGGAATGTGAGATGCATCCAGATTCTGACCATTTACATGTATGTTTAGTTAATACTGGAGATAAAAGTTTGCAAATTGTTTGTGGGGCTCCTAATGTTAGAAAAGGTTTAAAGGTTATTGTAGCTTTACCTGGAGCTATTTTGCCTGGAAATTTTGAAATTAAGAAAAGTAAGATTAGAGGAGTAGAATCTAATGGAATGCTTTGTGCATTATACGAGCTTGGTTTAGAGGAGAAGAATGATGAGACTTATAGTAAAGGAATTTATGAAGTAGAAAATAAGGCAAAAGTTGGTATGGATGCGATGGAATATCTTGGTTTAGATAATACTTTATATGAACTTGATATTCATAAGCACCGTAATAATGATTGTTATTATCATATTGGTTTTGCTTATGAAATTGGAGCTATTTTAAATAGAAAAGTTACTTTACCAGATGATACAATTCATCCTATTAAAGATGATGTTAATAAACATTTTAGTTTGAAAGTCGATACTGATAAATGTCCTTATTATTTAGCTAAAATGGTTACTGATGTTAAAATTGGTGAGTCACCTGAATTTATTAAAAGAAGGCTTTCTGCTTATGGCATGAGGTCTATTAATAATGTTGTTGATATTTCTAATTATGTAATGCTTGAATATGGACAACCACTTCATTTTTTTGATAAGGATAGTTTAGGAGATAAGATTTTAGTTAGAAATGCTTTAGACAATGAAGAAATCATTACTTTGGATGGTAAAAAGAGAATTTTAAATAGTGATGATATTGTTATTACTGATGGTAATAAACCTGTTTGTATTGCTGGTGTAATGGGTGGAGAAAATACTGAGGTTACAGATAGTACTAAGAATATTTTAATTGAAAGTGCAATTTTTGATGGTGTTAGTATTCGTAATACTTCTAGCCGTTTAGATTTAAGAAGTGAGGCTTCTATTAGATATGGCAAGGGTTTAAGTTTCGAATATACTTTAAAAGCTATTGAAAGGGCTTGTCATTTACTTGAAAAGTATGCGGGAGCTAAAGTGCTTACTGGAACTGTTTGTCATGATAAGATTGATAAAACACCTAAAGTAGTTACTTTTAAATCTTCTGAAATTAGTACTTTACTTGGAATTGATATTTCTGATGATGATGTTAAGGTGGAACTTGATAGATTAGGTTTTCCTTTTGAATATAAAAAAGGAGAGTTTAAGGCAACTATTCCTTTTAGAAGACTTGACATTGATCCATATGTCAATGATGTTGCAGAAGAAGTTGGTAGACTTTATGGATATCATAATTTGGTTTCTACTTTACCAAGTGTGCCTATAAAAAAAGGAGAATATGCTTTAGATATAAAATACCGTAAGATTATTTCTAAGAGATTACGTTCTTTAGGTTTAAATGAGGTTAAGACTTATACTTTAGTTTCTCCTAGTATGGCTGGTTTGTTTAAGTATGAGGATAAGAAACAAATTACATTACCTATGCCAATGAGTGTAGATAAGTCTATTATTAGAACGAGTTTAATTCCATCGCTTTTAAAGGTTTATGAATATAACTGTTCTCATAAGGTTAATGATATAAATATTTATGAGATTGCAAAGACTTATGATGCTTCTTATAAAGAAGAAAGTAAGATATGTATGCTTATGAGTGGTAATTATTTATTTAATCAGTGGCACGGAATTAATGTTAAAGTTGATTTTTATTTGATTAAAGGTGTAATTGAAAATATTCTTGATTATTTAGGCTTTAAAAACAGATATACTTTTGTAAAAATGAAATTACCTGATTTACATCCTGGAATATGTGCGGGTGTGATGCTTGATAGAAAAATGATTGGAGTTATTGGTAAGGTTCATCCATCATTAACTAAGGATGATATTTATGTTGCTGAAGTTTCTTTAGAAGCTTTAATGAGTAAGGTTAAACCTATTAAGTTTAAGGGAGCTTTGAAGTATCCTGAGATTGTTAAAGATATGGCTTTTGCGGTTAAAAAGGATATTACTTCTTTAGAAATTATAGATGTTATTAAAAAAGCAGGTGGTCGACTTTTAACTGATATTAAGTTATTTGATGTTTATACTGGAGAGCATATTTTACCTGATGAGAAATCTTTAGCTTACTCTTTAACTTTTTCATCTAGTGATAGAACTCTTAGTGAAGAAGAGGTTATGAAAGTATTTGATAATATTATTAGCAAAGTTGAGGAAAAGTTTGGTGCTAAACTTAGAAACAATTAACTTTTGTTTGACAAAAAATGGATTATTTAATTGACAAGAATCATAAAATATAATAAAATAGAAATGCTGAATATGTGTCATGAAATTTTACTTTGCCTATTTTTATGATATGTATGATTGCAATTCAATGAAAGCCATTTAATATGGTGCACAGTATGCAGGTGGTTTGGTTGAGCCATCTATACCTTTTAAAATTCAACCTTCTTTGGGTCTATAGCCAAGTGGTAAGGCATGGGACTGCAACTCCCTGATCGTTGGTTCAAATCCGACTAGGCCCTCCATTGAAATATAAAGGAATTCTAGTGATAGAGTTTCTTTTTTGTTTGAATTGAATTATTTTTCATATTAAAAAAATTGTTTTAGAGGACTTGTTAAATGACTAAATTTAGGTTATACTTATAGAGTATGCGAGGAGGATTTGTATGAAGAAGCTTGCAAAGCATAAATTGTTATTTATTTTAACTTTAATAAGTATTTTTGTATTATTTGGAGGAGCTGGATATTTGATTTTTACTATTTCTAAATTAAATAATATAGAAAATACATTAAGATTGGTTGGCTCAATTTTACTTGGAATAATATGTTTGATTTTATTTATTTTAAGTATTAGGTTTTTAAATAAGTATAAAAAAGTAAAACTTGTTATTGTTATAGTTTTAATGTTATTAATAGGTGGTGTATCAATTTTTGCAGGTTATAATGTCGATAAGGTTTATGGAGCTTTGGCTAAGGTCAGTGATACTTCTGGATATACGACTTATTCATCTAGTTTGGTAACTTTAAAAGATAATGAAGCTGATAGTATTAAAGATATTGATAATTCAGAGATTGGTATTTTAAATGATACTACAAGTTATGAAGGAAATATTATTCCTAAGGAAGTTATTAAAGAGCAAAAACTTAAGAATAAAACTAAGGAATATACTAGTTATATTGCAATGATAGATGCTTTATATGCTGAGGAGATTGATTATATTTTTTTACCAACTAATTATTCGGTAATGTTTGGTAATATGGAAGGTTATGAAGATATTAAGGATAAAACTAAAGTATTACTAACACAAACTAAGAAGGTTAAAGATAAAGATGATAATCGTGATACTTCGAATTCTAAAGCTATAACTGAGCCTTTTACAATTTTACTTATGGGCGTTGATTCAGATGCAGAAGGTATTGCGAATGGGTCTTTTAATGGAGATTCTTTAATGCTTATTACATTTAATCCAAAAACTCTTAGTACAACTATTTTAAGTATTCCAAGAGATTCTTATGTTCCAATTGCTTGTTTTAGTGGTCAAAGAAAGAATAAAATTACACATGCGGCTTGGCAGGGCGAAGAATGTATGATGGATACGATTGAGAACTTTTTAGATGTAAAAATAGATTATTATGTTAAGATTAATTTTGCTGGTGTAGTTCAACTTGTCGATACTTTAGGCGGTGTGGAAATAGATGTTCCTTATAATTTATGTGAGCAAAATAGTAAACGTCAGTGGGGAAATAATACAATTTATATTGAAAAAGGTCTTCAAACCTTAAATGGTGAACAAGCTTTAGCTTATGCACGTAATCGTCATCCAAATCCTGGAAAATGTTCTTCTAAATGGACAAATTATACAAGTAATGATTTTATTAGAGGAGAACATCAACAAGAGGTTGTAACAGCACTTTTAAATAAATTTAAAGATATTAATAGTTTAGATACGGTTTATAAATTACTTGATACTATTAGTAATAATATGGTTACTAACATGACTACTGACCAAATACTTTCTTTATATAATGTATTTAAAGATGTAGCATCTAAGAGTAATGGTATGAATGATATGAATGATGTACTTGGTATTCAAAGATTAAAATTAAATGGCTATGATGCTAGAATATATGATTACGGTGGAACTAATTTATCACTTTATAATTATGTTTTATACGATGATAGTGTTAAAGCGGTATCAAATGCGATGAAAGAAAATTTAGGTAAAAAGAAAACTAAGGTTATTAAGTCGTTTAGTTTTGATGTTAATACCCCTTATGAAAAAGAGGTTATTGGAGCCGATGTTACTGGAGACAGGTCTTTGATTCAACTTCCAAATTTTGTTGGACAGACTTTAGATTATGTTAGGTCATACTGTTCAAGAAATGGTATTAGTTTATCTGTGAAGGGTGGTAATGGCTATGTACTTAGTCAAAGTGTTCCTTCTGGAGCTAATATAGAAGATGTTAATTCTATTACTGTAACAGCTGGTGGAAGTACTAATACAACAACAATTACTGATGAAGAAGATGAGGATGAAGTGTTAGAAGATAATGGTATTGTTCCTACTCCTGAAGAACCCAAGGATGAAGAACCAGTAGTAACACCCCCAGAACAGCCTGAGGAAACTGAACCTGAGGAACCGCAAATTACGGGATAAACTCAAAAAAATTGAGTTTTTTTCTTATTTTATTGATTTTTAAATTTGTTTATTAGATAATATTAAAGGAGAGAGGGATATTATGGATAGAAAAGAATTTGCTGATAGATTATTAGATACTAAACATGACTATGAATACTATGAAAATTTATATCCAGAAAGAAAGTTGGATGATAAAGCTATGGTAACTAGATATGCACCTAGTCCAACTGGTTTTGTGCATTTAGGAGCTTTATATGCAGCTTTTATTGCAAGAAAGATGGCTAAACAAACAAATGGTGTTTTCTTTTTAAGAATAGAGGATACTGATCAAAAAAGAAGTATTGAAGATGGGGTTAATAAAATTATTACTGATTTGGCTAATTTTAGCATTACTTTTGATGAAGGTGTTACTTTAAATGGAGATAAAGGAGAATATGGTCCTTATACTCAAAGTGAAAGAGAAGATATTTATAAAGCGTTTGCTAAAGAATTAATTATAGAAGATAAAGCTTATCCTTGTTTTTGTTCACAAGAAAGTTTGAAAGAAGATAGAGAAAGACAAGAAAAACATAAAGAGAGAATTGGTTATTATGGATATTATGCAAGATGTAGGAATTTATCTATGGAAGAAGTTCTTGAGAAGATTGAAAATGGGGAAAAGTATATTATTAGGTTAAAATCTAAAGGTAATTTTAATCACAGATTTAAGTTTAAAGATGAAATTAAAGGTAAAATGGAACTTCCTGAAAATGACCAAGATATTGTAATCATTAAATCGGATGGTCTTCCTACTTATCATTTTGCTCATGCAGTTGATGACCATTTGATGAGAACTACGCATGTTATTAGGGGAGACGAGTGGCTTTCTTCAGTTCCTGTTCACGTTCAATTATTTGAATATTTAGGTTTTAGGATTCCTAAATATGCACATATTTCTCCAATTACAATTGAAGATAATGGGGTTAAAAGAAAACTTAGTAAGAGAAAAGACCCAGAAGCAGCTATTAGTTATTATCATGAAAAAGGTATTCCTAATAAAGCGGTTATGCTTTATTTAGAAACTGTGGCTAATTCTAATTTTGAAATGTGGATGAATCAAAACAAAGATAAAGATGTTAAAGAATTTGTTTTAGATTTTAAAAAAATGCCAGTAGGTGGAAGTTTATTTGATTATGATAAACTTATGAATATTTCTAAAAATTATATTAGTACTTTAAAGGCTAGTGAAGTATATGATATGACTTTAGATTGGGCTAGAATGTATGATAAAGATTTCGCGTTACTTTTAGAGAAATATAAAGATTATAGTACAGCAATATTTAATATTGAAAGAGAGCAGAAGAAACCTCGCAAGGATATTGGATATTTTGGAGATGTTAAAAATCAAATTTGGTATATGTATGATGAACTATTTAAACCAAAAGAATATGAATTTCAAAAGATTACTGATAAAAATGAAATTAAAAATATATTAGATGTTTATTTGAATAAATATTATAGTGAAAATGATGATAAGAATACATGGTTTGATAATATGAAAAAAGCGGCTATGGAACTTGGTTATGCAGGAGAAATGAAAGAATATAAAGAAAATCCTGACAGTTATAAAGGAAGCATTGCAGATTTTAGTACAGTTGTTAGAGTTAGTTTAACTAGTAAATCAAATACTCCAGATTTATATGAAATTATGAGATTACTTGGAAAAGATAGAATGATGGAAAGAATTAAGATGGTTTTATAAGTCATCTTTTTTTTAAAAAAATTGTCATTTTTTAGCACTCTTTATTGACAAGTGCTAAAAAGAGTGGTATAACATAATTGTAAAAGAAAGAAGGAATGAATATGAGAATGTTACCAAGAAGATTTGATTTAGATAGTATGTTTGATATTTTTACTCCAAGTATGGATATGAAGTGTGATATCTATGAAAACAAAGGAAATTATGTTATTGAAGCTGATATGCCAGGTTTAAGTAAAGATGATGTTACTGTTGATTATAATGATGGTTATTTGACTATTAAGGCAGAAAAATCATCTGAGGATAAGGATGAAAAGAAAGATTATATTCGTCAAGAAAGATTTTATGGCTCTATGGAACGTAAATTTTATGTTGGCGATATAGATGAGAGTAAAGTATCAGCTGAATTTAAAGATGGTGTCTTAAAAGTTTGTATGCCAAAAGAAACTATCGAAAAACCTTCAAAAACAATTGAAATTAAATAAAATGGCTTTTTAAGTCATTTTTTTTGTGATAAAATTTTTATAGGAGGTTTTATTTATGACAGGTGAAGAGGTTAAAAATTTTTATAAAGAAGATGAGAGACTTTATGATTTGAAAGAGAATAAAAAGTTTTTAATTATGTTTAATCATTTAATAGATGAAGGTTATAGTTTATTTATTGGTATTGATGAAATGCAGGATTTAATTGACAGATTATTTACTTGGTATGAAATTAAATATCCTGAAAGAGAGTTTGATTTTTATGATGGAAAATTGACTTCTGATTTTGTAACTAAAAAAGAATTATCAGATTTAATGAATATAAATCAACTGTTTTTTAGACTATCTGATAATCAGATTAAATTATTAGAGGGAAATTATAGAACTATTTCAATGAAAGAATATCCTATTTATGAAGAAGGTAAAAAAATAGGCGTTAGTAAAAAGGTTTATTTTAAAATAAATAGAAATGAAAATGATATATATTATAATAAACATAAGGATTTTATTATTAGCGCGGATGCGGTTAGTGGTAAGGTTGATACCGATTATGAAACCGATAAATATATAACAGGTAATGTAACTATTGATGATATATATAGAAAATTTAAAGAAGAATATACAGATAGATTAGAGTTTGAGATGCTTGAAAAAGCTATTAATAATAAATATATAGATAATTATTTAAGAGATAGTATATTAGAATTTGTGGCTTTAAAGCTTATATATTCTAAAAAGACTACACCTGAAAGGGGATATATTAGAGCTAAGAGATTTATAGATGAATTTAATAGTAGATTAGGTTTAAATTTAACTTATGAAGAAATCAATAGAGTTATGAATAAAGATTATAGTGAAGATAAATCTAAGGTAAAGGTTATTTCACTTTAGATTTTATTTGGATAAAGTTTAGGTGGTATTATGAGGTATAAAAATTTTATCAAAGAATTTAAAAGTGAATATAAAAAAGATAAACTTAAATTTTCTATTTATTTTATTTTAAGAGGATTAGTTATATTGTGTTTGATTTTACAACTTTTAAAAGGCGAATTTGAAAATGCGGCTTTATGTTTTCTTTCTTTAATTTTACTTTTGCTTCCTTTTTTTATCGAACATTCTTTTAAAATTGATTTACCTAATACTTTAGAAATTATTATTATGATTTTTGTGTTTTCGGCTGAAATACTTGGAGAAATTAACAATTTCTATGGTATTATTCCTTTTTGGGATACGATGCTTCATACTTTAAATGGTTTTTTAATGGCGGCTATTGGATTTAGTTTGTTTGATTTACTTAATGATAAATTGAAAAGTATTGAACTTTCTCCTATATTTTTGTGTTTGTTTTCTTTTTGTTTTTCTATGATGATAGGTGTTGTTTGGGAATTTTTTGAGTATGGTATGGATAAATTTATTCATTTTGATATGCAGAAAGATGAATATATTACAGATATTTATACAGTGAAGATTGACCCAAAACAAAATAATAATGTTATATCTATTAATGATATTGATTACACAATTTTGTATGATAAGAATGGAAAAGAATTAGCGAGATTAGATGGTTATTTGGATATAGGTTTAAATGATACAATGGAAGATTTAATTGTTAATTTCATTGGAGCTATTACATTTAATGTGTTTGGATTTATATATTTGAAAAATAGAGATAAAGATAGAATAGTAAAAAATTTTATTATTAAAAATAAGAAGATTGAAAGTGACGTTTAGTATAAAATGTTATTTATTTAAAAATTATTTGTTTTGGTAATAACTTTAATATTTTTGATTATTTTTTTAGTATAATTATATTAGTTAAAAGGGGTGGCTATTATGATATTTAGTATTATAATTATTTCTTTGATTGGGACTTTTGCTCATTTTCTTTATGATTTAACTAATCATAATAGGGTGGTTGGTCTTTTTGCGGCAGTTAATGAAAGTACTTGGGAGCACATTAAAATTGCTTTAACGCCGACGTTTCTTTGGAGTTTATATGATGGATTTTTATATGGAAGTTCTAGTAATTATTTTTTAGCTAAGCTTTTAAGTTTACTTGTTTTGATTATAGTTATTCCGCTTATTTTCTATACATATAAATTTTTTTTAAAAAGGTCTATTTTAGTTATTGATATTGCTTTATTTTATGTTTCAATTATTTTGAGTCAAATGACATTTTATTATATAATAGATATGGAATATTTAGGATTTATGGTTAGTTATTTATCATGTATAGGATTATTTATTTTATTTGGTTTTTATATGATATTAACGCTTTTACCTATTAAATCATTTTTGTTTAAAGATCCAATATCTAATAAGTATGGTTTTAGTGGTCATACGGAGATGTTTCCTGAGAAAGATAATGGAGTTAATAATAGTAAAGAATTATAAATGTTAATGGTTAGCTGTTTTTGAAATTTAGAGAGGATTTGATTATATGAAAATATTAGTTAGTTATTTTTCAGCTAGTGGAGTAACTGAAAAAGTGGCAGTAAAAATTGCGAAGGCTTTAGATGGGGATATACTTGAGATTGTTCCTAAGGATAAATATACAAATTCAGATTTGGACTGGCATGATAAGACGAGTAGGTCATCAGTTGAAATGACTAATGAAAGTTCTCGCCCTGAGATTTTAAATGAGGTTATTAGTAATGAATACGATAAAATTTTGATTGGTTTTCCAATTTGGTGGGGTATTGCACCTAGGGTTATTAATACATTTATTGAAGCTAATGATTTATCTAATAAAGATATTTATATATTTGTAACTAGTGGTGGTTCAGGGTGTGAGTATGCACTTGAGGATTTGAAGAAGCATTATCCTAATTTGAATTTTGTTTCAGCTAGAAGATTTAATGGAATGGAAAATGAAGAAGATTATAAAAAATTTGTGGAAGGTGGAGTATGAATTTAAAACAGATTCAAAAAGATGTTTGGCAAAATAAGGTTAATAAGGGATTTAATACTACGGATGTAGAAAAAGAGTTTTGTTTTTTATATGGCGAGGTAGCTGAAGCTTATGAGGCATACAGAAAGAAGAAAGATGATTTGAGTGAGGAACTAGCGGATGTGGCTATTTATTTACTTGGTTTATCAGAAATGCTTGGTTTTGATTTAGAAGATGAGATTATGAAAAAGGTTTCTAAAAATGAAAAGCGTGTTTATAAAGAGGTTAATGGGGTTAAGGTTAGAGTTAGTGATTAGGGAATTATCTGTGTGGTAATTCTTTTTTTAATGATTTACTAAAGTATCTAAAACTAGTATAATTATTATGTAAGAGAAAAGTAGGAGGTTTTAATGGAATATATTATTACTTTTTTTGAGGGATTTGCTTCTTTTATTTCGCCTTGTGTTTTGCCAGTGATTCCACTTTATATTTCATATTTTGCAGGTAAAAATGAGAATTTTAAGAAATCTTTATTTAATGCGTTTGGTTTTGTTTTAGGATTTAGTATAGTTTTTATTTTACTTGGCGTTTTTGCAAGTTCGTTTGGTAAGGTTATACATGAATATACGGATTATTTGAATATTGTATTTGGTTTATTTTTAATTATTATTGGTCTTAATTATGTTGGAGTGATATTATTTAAGTTTTTAAATAAGGCTAAAGGAGTTAGTTTTGGTAAAAATGATTTGACTTTTTTAACGTCGCTTTTATTTGGAATTATATTTTCTTTGACATGGACACCATGTGTAGGAGCATTTTTATCATCAGCTTTGATTTTAGCTAGTACTACGGGCAGCGTTTTAAAAGGAGCATTACTTCTTTTACTTTATTCTTTAGGTTTAGCTATTCCATTTATGATTACGACTTTGTTTTTGGAAAAACTTAAAAGTACTTTTGATTTTATTAAGAAACATTATAATGTTATCAATAAGATTTCAGGAAGTATATTAATTATATTTGGTGTATGGAAGATTATAGAAGGTATTATTGGAATTATTTAGGAGGTTTATATGAGTAAGAAAGTTAAGTTAATTATTGAGATTGTTATATTTGTTTGTATATTAGGAGTAATAGGAAGTTTTTATTATATAAATATGAGCAATGAGAAAGCCTTAGAAGATGCGGTTAGTGTGGGAGTTGTGAAGATTACAGATGAGAATTTTGAGGAAGAAGTTTTGAATTCTGATAAGCCAGTTATTTTAGATTTTTCTTCTAATTCATGTCCACCATGTGTGGCTATGATGACAACTTTAATCGATATAGCCAAGAATAACAAAGATATTAAAGTGGCAACTCTTAATGTAGATTCTAAGAAGTGTGAGGACATTATTAAAGAATATCCAGTTAATGCGACACCAACTATTATGATATTTAAGAATGGTGAGGTTACTTCAACATTAGTTGGAGCGGTTAATGAAGAAAAGATTATGAGTGAGGTAAAATAAATGAAAAAATATTGGCTTTTGTTATTTGTGGTTTTTATGATGATTGGATGTGGTAATAGTCAGAAGTTAACATGCACTTTTGATGATGAATCAGAGGATATTAAGAAGTATTCTAAAATAGAGGTTAAGGTTAAGGATGACAGGGTGGCTGATATGAAGTTTACGGTTGATATGATTTTTCCAGATGAATATAGAAGTCAGCTTTCTAATATGGCAAATAGTATAAGGTCAAGTAAGCCTTATATGAAAGTATCTTTGATTAATGGTGGTATTAGGCTAGTAACAGATAATGATAAGGATAGTTTTATTGGAATTAAGATGAATCAAAAAATTACTTATGGTGAGCTTAAAGGAATGTTTGAGCTTCAAGATTATGTGTGTGAATAATATATTTTAGGTGGTGATAATTTTGAAAACAAATGGTTTTAAAGTGTTTCAGATTATTCAGTTTATACTGTTTTTGGCTGTTAGTGTGTTTTTGTTTGTTAGACAAGTTGATGGAAGTGGAGCAGAAAATACAACAGAAGTAAAAATGATAAGTTGTTCAATATGGTTAGGTTTTTATCTCTTTTTATTAGCACTTGAATATGGTATAAGTTTTTTGCATGTGATTTTAAAAAAGAATGATAAGTATAAATAGTAATTTATGGAGGGAGGTATTGTATGTTAATTACAGGAATTTTAATTACAATAGTTGCAATTTTTATGT
>CALVIB010000015.1 GCA_944329375.1 uncultured Bacilli bacterium
TTATGTAAAAATTGTGGGCATTAAGTCATTAAATTAATTTATAATCTATCTGCGTGCATTAAGTATTAAATTTAATCGTGTTTTAGTTCATTATAAAAAGGATTAATTAATAATCCCATTTAACTATTGCATTTTTAGCTCCCCATGGACTTTTATTTATTTGATTAGGTGGTGTTTGAATATAAAATGTTATACCATCATTTTCATTAAATGAAGTAGAATCTATTTCTATGATGTTAGATTTTATAGTAATATTTATTATTTTTTTATTGTTAAATGCATTAGGTCCTATGGCATCTATGGTTTGACCATTTAAACTTTCTGGAATAAAAACTGTTTTATCACATGTATCACTATAGTTAGTTATTGTTAAATTATTTCTACTATTTGTTTCTACGGTAAAGCATGTTGGGTTTGTAGTTAGTGTTTGAACATCGTTTAAAACACTTTCTTTTATTTTATCATTAGCTAGTTTTCTATTTCCTAAAATAGATACTGTTTCTAAAACTAATATCAAAAATAATGATAAAATTCCATATAATAAAGCCGATGTTATAAAACCTTTATTGTTCATTTTGCCATCCCCAATTCTGTTTAAATTATACCTTATTTATATTTTTTATACAAGGTGTTGGGTTTATATTATAATTGTTTAGTGATTTATTTAATAAATTATAGTAGGTGGTATTATGCGAAATTTTTGGTGTGGTCGTGGCAAATGGTCAATTATTTGTTTAATTAGTATGATTATTTTATTTTATCAGATTTTAATTACAATATTTATTGTATCTAGATTTAATGTGTTTTTAATATTTGTTTTTATGATTTTATTATTCTGCTCTATTTTTAGACTCTTTTGGTAAAATAAGCATTTCTGTTTTGTAGATTTTATCTATCATTTTACTTATTTTTTTACAATTTATATATTCGGAATCATCAAAATTAACAAGGTCGATTTGTGATATTAAAATAAATAATAATTCTTTTTCTTCTTTTAAAAGAGGATAAATATTTTCGTATTCATTTAATATTGTTTTAAAATCAAATTCTAATGCGTGATTTTGATAAAGTTTATATAAATCAAAAATGGGACTACCAATTTTAGATTTATCCCAACTAACTAAATATGATGTGTCAGATTCTAAAAAATGTTCTAATTTTAAATTGTTATGAAGAACAACCCTTCGTTCTTTTCTTTTTTCTTTAATGTTTTCGTGCCAATAATCTAATCTTTTTTTATTTTCACTTATAGTATCATATATTTTTGTAATATTTCTAGCTAATAACAATTCACTTGGACTCATATATACTTTAGATTCAATTATAGTTATTAAATCGGTATAGTATATATATAAATAATTTAAGTTATTATCTAAATCTTCATATATTTCTTCATAATAATCTAAGTCAATTTCTTTATAATGAGTGGTTTTGCTATGTAATAAAGCTACTAATTTTATTAAATCTAAAATTTTTTGTTCTTTTGGAATATTTAAATCTTCAATATAATTAGTAAGTTGATATGATTCATCTTGATTATTTAAAAAAAAAGGTAAATAATCAAAACTGCGAGATTTTAAGTAATTTAAAATTTGCGGGTTTATCTTACCTTCTTTATATATATATTTTCCTTTATTTGTATTTATTACAATTGTTTTACCTTTCTTTTTATATTCTCTAGCAATAATACCTTTACTTTTTAAAATTTGATTAATTTTCATAATTTGGAACAATTAATTTATCGCCTATTTTAAGGTCATTTAAATCATTATAAGCTTCTAATTCTTCTTTATTTATTTCATATTTTTGAAGAATTGAATCAATAGTATCATTTTCTGTAACAACATGTACTTTATAGACTGAATACCTTTCATTTTCATCAAAACTATCAAAGAGATTTTTTGTATCTATATTTTGATTATTTTCTATATCTGCTTCTTCACGTTCATCTAATATTTCTATTTTTTCTTCTGGCAAAACGACTATCTCTTTTTCTTCTAAGTTGTCTAAAGAAACTTCTATATTAATTGAAAGTATTTCATTATTAATGACTTCATAATAAAAATCATTGATATCCACTATTACATTATTTGTATTATATTTTTTATCAATACTAATATCAAATGGCAATTTATATTCGAATGAATCAACATTCAAACTAGCTTCAGTCATTTTATAAGTTCCACTAATAATAAATTCACCTGAAACCAAATTATCTTCTTTTAGCGCTAGAGTATGCTCTAATGATATACTATTAATTTCAAAGATATTGTTATTAAAATCAATATCTTTTTTAAATGGCACTATTTTTTTCATGTTTATCTCCTCCTATATAAATATATGACTTATTAATTTTTTTAGAATAAATTTTCATAAATTGAACTTGCATTATCAAAATTTGCTTTATTCCATATATTTTCAATGTAATTATTTCGTTCATTTTTATATTTTAAATAATATGAATGTTCCCAAAGGTCGATGTTAAATAGTGGTATAAGATTATATGAAAGTGGTGTTTCTTGATTTGGTAAATTGATTATTGTTAGGTTACCATTGTTATCGGCGACTAAAAAAGTATAACCTGAACCAACTAAATTTTTAGATTTATTTATAAAAGTTTGTTTAAAATTTGTAAAATTTCCATAATCATGGTTTATTTTATTTAAAAGTTTACCTTTTGGTAAGGATGGTGTATCGCTTAAACTTTGCCAATATAAATCATGATTTAATATTCCACCTGCATTATATAATATTTGTCCTCTATTTTGTATTTGAAATTCATTTATTCTTTTGGGAATTTGATTTAAAGGTATTTTGTAATCTTTAATATAATTGTTTAAATTTTCAGCATATTTTTGATGATGTTTATTATAGTGAATATTTACTGTTTGTTCATCGATTACTGGTTCTAAAGCATCATAATCATATGGTAATTTTATTGTTTGATACATTATTTCGCCTCCATTTAATTATATGAAAAAAAGAAGAACATATTAATCTTCTTTTTAGTTATTACCAAAATCATCTAGAAAATCATCAATTGTTAAGATTTGTTTATCTATTTTTTCTAAAGAAATTTCTTTCTTAGGTTTATCAATTTCTGTATTTTCTGCACCATTTTCTAAATCTTTAGAGGTCAGTAAATCTGCACTTACAAATACTTTTTTTACCTTATCTTTAGTGATAGTTGAACCCGTTTGATATCTATCACAAATTGGAAATTCTGATGATTTATGGTAGGTTATTTTATCAGTTAAAATACCTATTTCTTTTTTATGATTAAGAATTAAAGCTGAGACTAATTTATATGGATTTGTTTTAACATCTCTTATTGCAAGTAATCCTTTACGGGCTCTTGTCATAACATCAAATTCGTTTATTTTAACTCTTTTTCCCGTTCCTTTGTCGGTAACAAATAAAACATATTCGGCAGTTGCATTAAATGAGTTTCCACTAATAACATAATCATCTTTTAAGTTAATTGCTTTAACTCCACTACCTCTTAGACCAGTTAATGGAATTTCATCGGTTTTATATCTTAAAGCTAATCCATTATGAGTGGTTACTAATACTTCTTCTTTTTCTTTAACGACTGATACAACTTTATCTTTTGGTTTTAATTTCATTAAGTTGACAGGTTTAGTATATCTTTGAACTTTTAAATCTTTAATGTTTGTTCTTTTAACCATACCATTTTTAGTAAATGAAATGAAATTTACATTTTCTTTAAAGTCTTTAGTTAAGAATGAAGCAATAATATCTTCATCACTACTTATTTTAATGATATTACTGATGTGTTTACCTAAATCTTTCCATTTTAAATCAGGTAATTCATAAACAGGAACGTAAAGGAAGTTTCCAAGTGATGTAAATAGTAGTAAAGTGTCCATGGTATTAGCTTCATAGATAGCTGTTTTAAAGTCTTTATCTTTTAAACCTGTTTCATCACTATTAGAAGCTGAATAACTTCTTAAGGATACTCTTTTTACATAACCTTCATTAGTTAAAACAACTATGCATTCTTCTTTTGGAATTAATGAGGATGTGTCTATTTTAATTTCAGTTACTTCGTCTTTTATCTCTGTTTTTCTAGGTGTAGCATATTCTTTTTTAATCATTTTTAGTTCTGTTTTCATAACATGTTTTAAAGCTTCTTCGTTTTCTAAAATCTGAGTCCAGATAGCTATTTCTTTTTTCTTTTCTTCTAATTCATTTTCTAATTCCGTGACATCGGTATTGGTTAATTTATATAATTGTAAATTTACAATGGCTTCAGCTTGGGGTTTTGTAAAATCAAATTCGGTTTGCAAGTTTTCGATAGCATTGGCTTTATTTTTAGAAGCTCTAATAACTTTAATTACTTCGTCTAATATAGATAAAGCTTTGATTAAGCCTTCTAAAATGTGCATTCTAGCTTTGGCTACTTTTAAATCAAATTCGGTTCTTCTGGTAATTACTTCTTTTTGATGAGCAATATAGGCATCTAATATTTCTAAAATGCCTAATACCATTGGTCTTCTATTTACAATAGCTACCATATTATAGTTATAAGAAATCATCATATCGGTATTTTTAAGTAAGTAATTTATGATTAATTCTTCGTTAGCATCTTTTTTTAAATCAATAGCTATTTGAAGCCCATTTCTATCGGTTTCATCTCTAATTTCAGATATTCCTTCTATCTTTTTTTCAATTCTAATTTCGTCTATTTTTTTTACTAATGAGGCTTTATTTACTTCATAAGGTATTTCGGTTATAATTATTTGTCTTTTAGATTTAGGACCTGTTATTTCATATTTACATCTAACATTTATTTTCCCTTTACCAGTAGTAAAAGCATCTTTGATTCCTTTTAAACCTTCGGCAACTCCACCTGTCGGAAAGTCTGGTCCTTTGACAATGTCTAAGATACTATCTAACCTACAGTTTGGACTATCAATGCGTTTAATAGTTGCATCGATTATTTCTCCTAGATTATGTGGTGGTATGTTTGTAGCATATCCAGCTGATATACCTGTCGCACCATTTACTAATAAATTGGGAAATCTAGCTGGTAAAACGGTTGGCTCTAATAAAGTATCATCATAGTTTAAACTCATTAAAACTGTATCTTTATTGATATCTTTTAAAAGTTCGCCTGCTACTTTAGTTAATCTTGCTTCGGTGTAACGCATGGCTGCGGCACCATCGCCATCCATAGAGCCATTATTACCCTGCATTTCAACATAACATAGGTTGTTTTTCCACCACTGACTCATTCTAACTAGAGCATCATAGATACTAGAGTCGCCATGTGGGTGGTAGTAACCCATGATGTTTCCAACAGCTTTAGCTGATTTTTTTGTTGGTTTATCATAGGTATTACCATCTTTATACATTCCATATAGTATTCTTCTTTGAACTGGTTTTAAGCCATCTCTAACATCTGGTAAAGCTCTATCTTGAATAATTGCTTTGGCATATCTACTAAAGCTATCGCCCATGATGTATTCTAGTGAGTAATC
Organism: uncultured Bacilli bacterium; assembly: GCA_944329375.1. Classification (GTDB taxonomy): domain Bacteria; phylum Bacillota_I; class Bacilli_A; order RF39; family UBA660; genus Coprosoma. Next base: position 5,505 of record CALVIB010000015.1, read on the forward strand.
ATATATTCTCTTTACTGCTTCTTCCAATTTTGTTCACCTACTTTGCATAATTATCTTCTAAGGTAAATTCGATATTTTCTTCTATCCATTTTTTTCTTGGCTCAACGTTATCGCCCATTAAAACACTAACTCTTCTTTCTGCTAGGGCTGCGTCGGTTAGATTTACTTTGATGAGACTTCTTTTTTTAGGGTCCATGGTTGTTTCCCATAGTTGTTCGGCGTTCATTTCTCCTAATCCTTTATATCTTTGTTTTTCTAATTTTATTTTGTTGTTTTTTCTAATTTCTTCGGCCCCTTCATCATCCCAGGCATAGCCATATATTTTGTTGCCATTTTTTAAAGCATATAAAGGAGGCATAGCTATGTATAGGTGTCCATTTTCAATTAATGGTTTCATAAATCGATAGAAAAACGTTAATAGTAATATGGCAATATGAGCTCCATCATCATCGGCATCGGTCATGATTATTACTTTATCATAGTTACAGTCTTCTATTTTAAAGTCACTACCTATTCCTGCACCAATTGTTTGAATCATGGTATTTATTTCATTGTTAGCTAAAACATCGGTTAATGAGGCTTTTTCGGTATTTATTACTTTACCTCTTAAAGGTAAAATAGCTTGGAATTTTCTATCTCTACCTTGTTTAGCTGAGCCACCAGCTGAATCTCCTTCGACTAAGAATAATTCATTTATTTTGGAATTTTTGGTTTGGGCTGGGGTAAATTTATCACTGATTGATTTTTCTTTTCTATTTTTTCCTTTACCATTTCTAGCTTCGTCTCTAGCTTTTCTAGCTGCTTCTCTAACTTGCTTTGATTTAACCATTTTTTCTAGTATTTTAGTAGCTATTTCTTTATTTTCTTCTAGGAAGAATTGTAAATGTTCTGTCGTAATACTATCGGTTACTGTTCTAGCTATTGGAGAGCCTAATTTTCCTTTGGTTTGACCTTCGAACTGTAATAATTTTTCTGGTATTTGCAGACTTATGATAGCGGTTAGTCCTTCTCTTGTATCTGGTCCTTCGAAATTTTTATCTTTTTGTTTTAAATAACCATTATTTCTTGCATAATCATTAAACACTCTAGTTAAAGCGGTTTTGAAACCAACTTCATGTGTACCACCATCTGATGTTTTAACGTTGTTGACAAATGAGATTATATTTTCCGAATAACTTTCAGTATATTGAAAAGCTATTTCGACATTGATACCATCTTTTTCTCCTTTGAAATCAAATGGTTTATGAAGTACTTTTTTATCTGTATTTAAATATTCGGCAAAAGCGTTTAAACCTTTTTCATAATGATAAGATTCTTTTCTATCCGTATTTTCATCATATATTTCAATAGTTAAATTTTTAAGTAAGAAAGCACTTTCTTGCATTCTTTCGCATATGGTAGAAAAAGAAAAAGTGGTATTTTGAAATATTTCATCATCTGGCATGAATCTAACTTTGACACCAGTTTTATTTGTCTTACCTATTTTTGTTAATTTTTTATCTAAATGTCCTCCATTTTTAAAACTGATAAAGTATTCAGCTCCATCTCTTTTGATATTGACTTCCATCCATTTACTTAAAGCATTAACAACAGAAGCTCCAACACCATGAAGTCCACCAGATACTTTATAGCCTGATGTTTCAAATTTACCTCCAGCGTGCAGAACGGTATAGATAACTTCTGGGGTTGATTTACCACTTTCATGCATTCCTACTGGTATTCCTCTACCAGAATCTTCTACACTAATACTTCCATCTTTATGCATGGTTATATTTATTTTATTACCATAACCGTTTATAGCTTCATCAATACTATTATCGACAATTTCCCATACTAGGTGGTGAAGCCCTCTTTTATCTGTTGAACCAATATACATTCCTGGTCTTTTTCTAACAGCTTCTAATCCTTCTAATATTTTTATTGAGTGTTCATCATATTTTGCCATGTTATCACCTTATAGAATTATAACAGAAAAATCCTTAAAAAACAAATGAAAATGTCAAGTTATGTGAAGTAATTTTTTATAAAAAGAAACTTATGTTCTTGTTTTTTTGACTAAGATTTAACTTCTTGAAAAAAATTAGTTTTTTGTTATTGTATATGTAGATAAGATTTTCTCATATAATAAAAAGGAATGTTCAATAGTGCTTAGTTGAATGTGCTAATATGGTTGACACTTAAATCAAACAATTGCTTAGATTAGGTGCTTTTTTCTATTTTAAATAATATAATAAGTAGAAGGGATATTATGGCGTAAAGAGCTTTTTCTCTTTTGGTCATAAGCATCACCTCCAATTCTTATCAATGAATTGGCACACTCAACTTATCAAACGTTCCTTATATATAAGTATAACAAACGCGACACTTATTAAAATAATTTTATAACTTTTTGTTATTCTTTTAAAAGTTCTTCTAATGATTTAATATTATATCCCTTAGAGGTTATATAATTTAATATGACTTCTATTTGGCTATTTAATTCACTGTTTGCATCTAAAGATATTATTGAACCTGGTAATATTTGTTTTTTTATGTTTAAATATGGTTTATTTTTAATTATTATTTGAGGCATGATAGTTATTGAATTTTGAATAGAACATATTTTCAATATTTTTTTATTTGGTTTTTCGGTATAACAGTAGTTATATATTTGTGGACCTATATTAGTTATAATTGTTTTCATCCAGATAAAATCACTATCTTCATAATCTTCATTATTACTTAAATTACCTATGGTATGACCATTTTGAACTAATTTTATGATTTGATTATGATGTTTTTCCAAATATTTACTTTCAATAAAGAAAGTTGCTTTGACTTTTTTTACTTCTAATAGTTTAATAATGTTTGTTATGTCATTATTATTACCTACTTTAAAAAGTAAGGTTACATCCATTTTAGTATTGTTACCATTAATTACATATTTATCTTTATTTTTATCTAAAGTGTTTTCTACTTTTAAAGGCTTATAAACCAATAATTTATCATTAAAATAACCAATCTTACTCATAGCTTCATAACTTTTATTTACATCTACTTCTTTACCATTTATTCCTGGGATTATAGTATCTTCATTAATTATTGGTTCAATGGCATTTTCTTTATAACCATCTTTTTTACTTTTAATTTCGGTAAGTAATGTATCAGTTAGTTTAGCTGTTGTTCCTACTTTTTCAGTATATATAAAGCTACCCACCATAAGGGTTAGTATACCAACCATTTGAAAGAATTTTTTCATATGCTCACCTATGAAATTATATGATTGTATTTTAGCTATATTCTTTGAATATTTTCACAGTTAAGCGATTTTATCATATTATACTGTGAAGGGGGTAATTATATGAATGGACAGTTTTATGACTATAGGCAACCTATGCGCCCTAACGGTCCACGTCCAGGAAGGCCTGGTAGACCACCTGGTGGGCCTAACCAAGGCGGATTTTTAGGCCCATTTATTTTAGGGGGAATTACTGGAGGACTTATTTCTCCATTATTCTGGGGTAATAACCGACCTATATATTATCCTTATTATCCACCATACGGTCCTTATCCATATTGGCGCTAAAGAAAAAGTCTCTAATTTGAGGCTTTTTCAATATATTCTTTAGTTACTATATTTAAATCTTTAATTAAAGAAAATATTTCTTCTTCATTTTGTAATCTCGTACCACTTGCGAACATATGCCCTCCACCGCCATGATTAGCTACAACTTCATTTATAATTGGTCCTCTTGATCTTACTGATATCCTAAAAGAGCCTAATTCTTTATCTTCGGTGGCTGTTACCCAAACTAACATTTCATTTATATGATTAAAACTATTTATCATATTTCCAGGTGTAGCTGCATCGACATTATATTCTTTTAATGTTTCATCATGAATTATTAAATAGCCAACTTTATTTTCAGTTATTTGATAATTTAATGACATGTAACCTTGAAATTTTATTTCTTTATATGGCCTTATATATAATTCATTATATATTTTTGTGATGTCTATATTAGTTTCTTTTAATAATCTACTTACAATATCAAAAGTTTTAGCATTAGTATAAGAAAACATAAATCTATTTGTATCAGCAATTAATCCTAAATATAGTTTTTCTCCAGCTTCTTTGGTTATTTTTAAATGGGTTTTAAAGGCTAATTCTAAAACCATTTGTGAAGCGCTTGTTGATTTATCATCTATCCACTCTAAAGAACACATTGTTTCAACATATGGATGATGGTCTATTTTAATAGAATTTTTTATTCTTCTTGGGTCGATACCATCTACCCTTCTATGGTCTGGTGTATCTGTTACAATTAATAAAGTATTTTCAATATCTTCTGGCAATTTATCTAATTCACCAATATATTTAAATTTAGCTGCTGGAGAACCTATAACATACACTTTTTTATTTGGAAAATTATCATTTATTATTTGTTTTAAACCTAAAGTACTTCCTAATGCATCTGGGTCTGGTCCCACATGTCTAGCTATAATTATAGTTTCAGCTTTTTTTATTTTCTTATATATTTGTTTATGAATATTTGATTTAAATAACATTTTAATCACTCTTTCTTTTATGATTATAACACATTTGATTTTTATACAAAAGAGATGTCAAGAAAATTAATTACTATTTCTTGACATCCTTTTAAAATTAAATACCTCTATTATAATATGAATAGGTCGTGCCACCTCTAAGCGCTATTTGTGTAAAGTCGACTCCATATGGTCTTCCACTTGTTGCTAACATCTGAACACCAATATAATAATTACCAGTTAATGATGATATATTTAATTTTAATTCATGTGGGGTCATGTCATTTGAACTTGTAGTAGCACTAACTTGATTGCTCTGTCCCTGTACCCATGCATTTTGACCAGCACTTTGTGGTATAACGGCTAATATATTTGTTCCTGTTCCGCCAGATATACTTGTGTGTTTCATTGGAATATATGTGGCATACAATTCACTATATTCTGTTAAATCAAATAAATTTTGTGATGTTACTTGAGCTCTTGTTGGGCCACCTGTATTATTGGCTATACCAATATAATAATGTTGTCCTTCTCTAACATCATAGTACTGATTCCAAGAAGGTGCGGTAGCATTTGTATCATATCTTGATATCCAACCTGTAATAGTTGGTGTAGTGTTTAAGTTAAATAGTATGGTATCGTTTCTTTTCCAACTAGGATAAACTGTTGCTAAATCGCCACATCTTTACTTCCACTTGTTAGATATTCTCCTTCACTATCTGATTTTTCTCCTCCATTTGTTTTATAATCATAGGTTAATAGATATGTACTTGGGGCTTCTAGGTCTTTATTTTCTTGAGTATATTCAAATTCTATTTCTACTTCATTTGAAGTTGGCTCTCCTTCATAGTTTGGATTATATTCTATTTTTACATGAACTAATTTACTTTTTCCATGTTCTAAGACTTCTCCTTTGGTATATCCTGAGAAGGTTATTATTACCGCTTCACTATTTGAGTTTTGGGTATTTGTTAATATATCATTTAGTTTAGCATCTAAGGTCCCTCTATTTTCTATGGTTACATCATATTCCATGGCATCGCCTTTTTCATACAAATCGGCTTCCATTGAGGCTGTTAAGGTTGTCCATGATGGTTTTACTGTATTTTTGGCACTTCCTGTTGGAGTTCCATCTGTGACATTAGTTATTCTTATATCCCAGTTACTAGTTACTTTTGAAGTTCCTGAGATTTTTAATTCGGTATTAAATGAGGCATAGCCTACCACCATACATAGTAGTACTCCTACTAAACTTAATATTATTATACTTCTTTTCTTTTTCCCTCTATGCATATTATTCACCAATTATATTATACCCACCCCCTCCCATGAAAATTTCAAGTTTTTTTAATACAAAAGTAAAAAAAGAAACAAGATTTTACACTTATTTCTTTATTTGGGGGTGGCGGGGGTATTTATTTTATATGAAAAAAAGATATTCTAAATGAAATCCTTTATTTTCTATGATACATTGTACGAATTAATATTTTTCTATTATTATTTAAATTATCTAATCTTAACTTTGTGCATTGTAATGAGGTAATACCTGCTGTTTCAATAATCATACCAGCACAAAAGAATGCTGAATCAGCATTTAATACTCCATGAGTTATAGCAATAGCACCAGCGAAAATGGTAAATTTTTCTGCTAATTGTTTTATATTTTCGTTAGCTATTTCATCTTCCTCTCTTAAAATGTCATTAACTATTAATTCGTTTTTTTTATTAAATTTCATATTGTCCTCCTTTATTTTTAGCATATATAATATTATATGTTTTTCCATCTTCTATAAAAACTTCTTTATAAATGTAATAGTTTTTTGTTTTTAAAAATTCTTTTAATAAATCAACGTTAGTATGGCTTGATAGTATTAAATCATTAGTTATATCCATGTTTAATATTTTTATTATACTATGAGTACCCATACCACTTATAACAATTATTTCATCTTTTAATTGTATGTTTTCCAATCCATTATTAGTTATAGCTTGAATATTTGCTTTATATTTTTCGGCATTTGTTTTGGCTGTTTTTGTACAGAATGGAGATTTGTCTATGGCTAAGCAGTGACAATTTTTATATTTATTTAAATAGATGTCTAAAAAGGCGTGGTCTGAGCCAACGTCTATTATATTACTATTTTCATTTATTAAATCACAAATAGCTTGCAACCTTTTAGATAACTTCATTTAATCCCCTAGATAATCTTTTAACTTTCTACTTCTTGATGGATGTCTTAATTTTCTTAGTGCTTTAGCTTCTATTTGTCTTATACGTTCACGGGTTACTCCAAATAATTGTCCAACTTCTTCTAAAGTCCTAGGTCTACCATCTTCTAAACCAAATCTAAGTCTAATGACTTTTTCTTCTCTTTCAGTTAGCGTTAATAAAACTTCTGATATTTCATCTTTTAAAAGTTCATTTACAGCAAAATCTTCTGGACTCATGTTGGTTTCATCTGGAATAAAATCGCCTAAGTGCGAATCATCTTCTTCGCCAATTGGGATTTCTAAGCTAACTGGTTCTTGTGAAATTTTATAAATATCTCTAATTTTTTCAACACTTGTACCCATTTTCTTAGAAAGTTCTTCTTCGGTTGGCTCTCTATTTAATTCTAAGGTTAATTGTCTTTCTACTCTAGCTAATTTATTTATTGTTTCAACCATATGAACTGGTACTCTGATTGTTCTTGCTTGGTCGGCAATAGCTCTAGTGATAGCTTGTCTAATCCACCATGTAGCATATGTTGAAAATTTATATCCTTTAGTTACATCAAATTTTTCTACGGCTTTCATTAATCCGATGTTACCTTCTTGAATTAAATCTAGAAATAACATTCCTCTACCAACATATCTTTTAGCAATACTAACAACTAGACGTAGGTTTGCTTCAGCTAGAGTTGCTTTGGCTTGTTCATCGCCTTCGGCTATTCTATCAGCTAATTCTAATTCTTCTTCAGTTGTAAGTAATTTTATTTGACCAATTTCTTTTAAATACATTCTAACTGGGTCGTTGATTGTTAAATCTTTGGTTAATAATTCATTACTAACACCACTTGGGTCTTCATCATCTTCTTCATTTTCTGAAACAACTTTAATATCATTTTCACTTAATGTGTTGTATAAATCATCTAATGAATCAGCATCTAGTTCTAAATTTTTTAATTTTTCTGCCAATTCTTCATAGGTAATACTTCCCTTTTTTTTACCTAGTTCAATCAACTCTTTTTTTCTTTGTTCAAAAGTTTTAATTTCTTCAAACATTTATAACACTCCTTTTTAATCCGACAATTTCCTCTGCTATTTTAGCTTTATCTAATGGGTCTGTCAAGTTTTTCATTTTATTTGTAAGTCTTTTTATTTCTTCTTTGACATTATAATCTTTGATTACATTAATATAATCTTCAATTTCTTCTAAAGTATAAGTTTCTTTTGTATTATTTTTGTTTATTTTATTTATGGTTTCCATTAACTCTTGGTCGCATTCTATATAATCTATGAAGTCTGCTTCATTTATAAAACCAAAATTTTTATAGAAATTACTTATTTCTCTAGCAAGCATTCTATATTCTTTATTTGGAATATAGGTTACTTTATTATTATACATAGTAATAACATCTGAGCTTTTAAGCATATAATATACTAAAGCACTTTCAGCTTGTTCATATTTATTTATAGTTACTTTTGATTCTACTTGTTTTGGTTTTATAGGTTTTATTTCTTTTTTTTCTAGGTGTTTTCTAATAAGATTTTCATCGATATTCATTTCAGTAGCTACTTTTTTAATTGTTAAATCTTTTAAGATATCATCTTCTATTTTATTTAGTTCCACTATTAATTCACTAATATATTTAGCTTGGTCAACACTACTATTTAAATCTTTTCCTGTTTTAAGATATGACAATTTGAAATCCATGATGTTTATTGGATTATCTATCTTTTTTTGAAAAGCTTCTTTACCATATTTTTGAATATATTCATCGGGGTCTAAATTATCTTCTAATCTAATAACTTTTGGAGTTACACCTATTTTTAATAGTTCATTTGAACACGACATGGTAGCTTTAGCTCCTGCTTCATCTCCATCGAAGCAAAGAATTACATCTTTACCCATTCTTTTTATTAAATGAGCTTGGACATCAGTTACGGCGGTACCCATAGTAGCAACTACATTTTTAATACCAATAGTGTAAGCTCTGATGACATCCATGAAGCCTTCCATAATAATGATTTGATTTTTTCTTCTTGCAGGCTCTTTTGCGCGATGGTAATTATATAATAGTTCTCCTTTTTTAAATATTTCGGTTTCAACTGTATTAAAGTATTTTGAATTATCTTGTCTATTATAGATTCTACCACTATATGCTACAGGATTGCCATCTAAATCATAAAGTGGAAACATTATTCTTTCATAAAATAAATCATAATAATTATAATTATTTTTTCCAACTAAACCGCTTTTTAAGACATCTTCTACTTTAAATTTTTTCGTAAGAATTTTAGCTAAGGTGTCTTTTTTTAAAGCTAGACCTATTTGAAATTCTTTTATTACATCTTCACTTATATTTCTTTTATATAAATATTCTCTAGCTTCTTTACCATTTGCTGTATTTAAGTTATTTATATAAAATTTTAAGCTTAAATCATATATTTGATGTAATTCAGTATGATTCTTTTTTTTATGAATGGTTCCAATATTTACAGCTACACCGCCTAAATCAGCTACTTTTTTGACTGCTTCCATAAATGAAATATTTTCATAATCCATAATAAATTTAAAAACAGTTCCTGTCGCACCACACGAGAAACATTTATAAATTTGTCTAGATGGACTGACACTCATCGATGGATTGGTATCATCATGAAATGGACATACTCCAAAATAATTTTTTCCTTTTGGAGTAAGTGGTATATAAGAGGAGATGACATCAACTATGTTGACACTGTTTCTTATTTCGTTTATTTTTTCTTGACTAAGTGTACTCATAACTTTCCCCTCCTATATATAAATATACGATTTTTTTTGCCCATTTCCTTTTTTTTCTGTTAAAAAAATGAAAAAATGTATAATTTTTTTCACTTTTACATATAATAATTTTAAAAAGAGGCGATTTTATGACTCTAAAAAAGATTAAAACTGTCAGTGTTTTTGGAATATTTAGTTTATGTTTTTTAACGCATTTTTTATATAATTGGTTTCCAAATACTTTATTTAGTATATTTTTCCCAGTTAATGAAAGTATTTGGGAACATATGAAAATGATTAGTTCTAGTATTTTAATTTGGAGTGTTTTAGAATTCTTTTTATATAAAAGATTTAAAATAAATCATAATAATTTTGTTTTAAGTATGTTTTTGGATAGTTTTTTTTCTATTATCATTTTTTTAATTATATATTTGCCTATTTATCATTTTACAGGCTCTATATTTATACTTAATATCATAGTCTTATTTATAAGTATATATTTTGTGAATGTGGTTAGTTATTATATTTTAAGTTTACGGCCTTTACATTTGGAAAGTTTAGGAATTATTGGAATTATATTAATATATATTATATTTGGTATTTTAACCTATAATCCACCTTTTAATGATTTGTTTTTTGATAAATTAGAAAATAAATATGGTATAAATATCTATGAACTTTGATTAAAGATACTAGATATTTTTTTGTGGTAGTTTAATTGTTCGGCAGCTGTTAAATAAGCTTCTTCTTTAGTACATATTGTATAAATAATATCTCCTGGGATATAGACTTTATAACCACCATCTTTATTTAGTCCAATTTTGTTTTGAGTAAGTAATTCTTCAACATATGGAGTATTTTCATCCCCTACTTTGATGACAATGTTATTTAATTTTAATGATTTATATGGAGCTATTTTAAATAAGTGAAGTTTATAGGAGGATTTTTGTTTATTCTTTCTAGATTCTATTTCCAATAGTTCAATTGGAATAGTTGCATATTGTGCTTTTTTTGTCATGTTACATTCCTCCGTTTTCTGAATAGTTATTATATACAGGTTATTTTATTTGTCAATTGGTTTCACATGAATTTCCAAAAAATGTTATTTTAAAAGCCCAGATTTTATCTGAGCTATCTATATAAAACGCTAACGCATTAGCGGGCCGTTTTGATGGTGAGGTCATTTAAATTTATTTTGACCGCGCCATCTTCTTTGGTAACCAAAATTTTGCTTTGTTTTAATTTTTTTAAAGTTTCACGGTGGGGGTGACCATATACATTATTTTTTCCAGCTGAAATTAAAGATATCTTAGGAGATACTACTTGAATAAATTCATTAGAAGAACTGGTATTAGAGCCATGATGTCCTACTTTTAATATATCCATTTTAGGCAAATTATATGTATTTAATAAATACTTTTCACTTTTACTTGAAGCATCTCCCATTAATAATATATTCCTATTTTCTATTTTTGAATAAATAATAAGACTATCATCATTTTCATTATGAGTATTTAACCCATTTAAAAAATTAAAGCTGATGTTTTTTATTTTAATGGTTCCTTCTGAAATATTTGTGATTTTTCCTTTAAATGTTTTTGTAATTTTATTTTCTAAACTATTGTTTTCTTCATTTAAAATTATATGCTTTACTTTGAAATTTTTGATTAAATTTAAAGTCATTCCTGCGTGGTCAAAATCTCCATGAGTAAGAATAAGACAATCAAGTTCATCTATTCCTAATGATTTCATATAAGGAATGGTTATATTACTTGCAATATCATAAGGTTTTCTATCATTATAAGGTTTTTCTCCACCTGTATCAATTAATATATTACCTCCATTATGTTTTAGTTTTAATAAGAAAGAATCTCCTTGGCCAACATCAAGCATAGTTAAAGATGAAATGGGATTTAAACAATTTATGTTATGGTAAATCATTAATAGTATAAACAATAAGATAATATAATTTTTTCCTTTTTGCCATTTATATAAAATTATAATTATAACTATATAAAATAATATAAATAAAAAGATATTTAGATGACCTAATGTTAAATTAAAAAAGTTAATTGATGAAATTTTTAATGAAGCATTTTCCATAATGGTCACTAAATTTAAAAAGATATTATCTAATGGTTTAAAGATAAAGGTTATTAAAGATAGTGGATAAATGACAAATGTCATTAGTGGTACAAAATATAAATTTATTAAAGGAGAGAGTAAATTTAGAGTAAAAAAATTATTAATAATTATTGGAGCGGATGAAAAAAAGGCAATTAAAGAAATTACAAATGTTTTAGAAAAGTAATTATTATATCTATTTATAATGTTTTTAAAAATAAGTAAAAAAAAGGAAACTGTAAATGAAAGAATAAAACCTAAACTATAAATATAATATGGATTTATCATTAATAGTATACTCATTGTTATGATAAGTAATGATATATTACTAATTTTTATTTCAAATTGTTTTTTTAAAGTTAGAATAATAAAAAAGGCAGTTGCTCTTAATATTGATGCGCCAAAATTAGTTAAGAAAAGGTAAAAAAGTAAAAATAATATGCATATTAAGTAGGAGATATTTTTAGAAAATATTTTATTTAAAATAAAGAGTAAAGTGGCTGCTAGTAAAGTTACTTGAGCTCCTGATATTGCTAGAAGATGGGTTATGCCATTTATTTGGTAACTATTTTTTACATCATCATTAATATCATTAGTATTTCCTAAAATTAAAGCATTTAAATAGCCTTTAGAATTGTAATTTTGAATATGATTATTTAATAAATTTTTAATTTTATAAATAAAAGGAATTTTTTTATCTATTATTTTGATATTATCTGCATTAAATATATAGTTTATTTTTAAAGATTTTAAATAGTTTTTATAATTAAACAAATAAAAATTAGTATTTTCATTTGGCTCGTTCATTTTACCATTTGCTTCTATTTCTTCTCCTAATTTACATTTAAAATTATCATAATAATTTATTAATACATTTTCTTTTCCTTTAATTTTAATAATGGTTTTATCTTCTTGATTTTCACATTCATAAACATATCCTTTAATATATTTATCATTTAAATTATAATTGCTCGATGGGTTATTTATATAAAAAACAATATAAATTAAAGAGATTAAAATGACAAATATAGTAAATGGATTAGACTGTAATATTGTCTTTAATTTTTTCATAAATACTGTCGCCAATTCCTGGAACATTTTTTATATCTTCTATGGTTTTAAATTTGCCATTTTGATTTCTATATTCAATAATTGCTTTAGCTTTTGCTTCGCCAATACCATTTAGAGTTTGTAAAACTGTTTCATCAGATGTATTGATATTTACTTTATCTATAATAGTGTCTTTATCTTTAGAAGTTTCTTCTTCTAATTTGGCTTTTTCATCTTCTTCGGTCACACACACATCGTTACATGGTGGACAAACTATTTGATTTTCTTTTTTCATTTCTTGAATTTCTGCTTTAGAATAAACAATTATAACCATTTCATCTTCTAACTTTTTACTTAAGTTAATATTGCTGGTATCACTATTTTTAGTTAGACCACCAGCTTTATCGATAGCTTTCATAACAGTATCATCAGATGTAAGTTCGTAAACACCAGGAGTGTTTACCTCTCCTTTGATATCAACAATTACTTTATTTATTTCTGTTTTTTCTTCTTTTTTACTAATATCTTCTACTTTATTTGATGTTTCTTTTACATTTTGTGATTCTTGAATACTATATGTATCAAAGATAATATAACCAGTAAAAATCAAAAATATTAAAATGAAAAATTTTCCTTTATGTCTTTTTAAAAATGTCATATGCACCTCTTTTCTAGAAAAAAACTTTCTATATATTAACATACGACAAAAATTCTTAATTTCCTTTTATTGTTTTTCATTTTAAGAAAAAAATTCCATTATTTAGGAATTTTTATCTTTTTGTTTTTGGTTTCAATGGCTATTCTTTGAACAATTGCTAGAGAAGCGATTAGTGATAGAACAAAACTACCTCCATAACTTAAGAATGGTAAAGGTACTCCAGTTAATGGAATTATACCAAACATACCACCTAGATTGATAAATATATGAACAAATATATAACTAAGTATTCCAACACATATATATCTTCCTCTTAAGGTCGATGCTTTAGAACCAATAACAGCTATTCTATATAATACGATTCCATATAATATGAAAATAAATATTGTTCTATATATTCCATATTCTTCAGCTATAATGGCAAAAGCCGAATCGGTATGAGGCTCTGGAATATACGAATATTTTTGTTTACTTTTTCCTATACCAAGTCCCCACAATCCACCGTCATTTATGGCAATATAACTGTTACAAACTTGATATCCTCCTTTTTCATAATTACCACAGGGGTCTAAAAAGGAAGTAAACCTACTAATTCTAGCTTCATTTAAAATATATCCTTGTTTTAAATATATAACAAGTAAGGCTAAAGCTCCTATACCTATCATTAAAATAATGGTTTTTATTTTATCTATTTTTAATATTGGACTAGATATAAACATCATAAAAATGATAAATAGAACAATTAATAAAGTTCCATAGTCTTTTTGTAAAATAATTATAGCAGGAATAATCATAGCAATTAAAATCATTGTTCCAATTGTATCATAATGTTTAATATTCAATGTTCTTAATTTACGATAATTTTTTTCAAACATTAAAGCTAACAAGGCAATAATTATTGGTTTTGAAAATTCACTAGGTTGAAGTTTGATAAATTTTAAATCTATCCAGTTTTTTGAGCCTGATAATTCTTCAAATGTTAAAGCCCATAAATTTAAAGCTATTACGGCGATAAACAGAACGGGAACGATAACTTTATAATATTTTGTGTCTGTTCTTATAATTATAAAACCGCCAATTAATCCAAGTATTATAAAAATAAGCTGTCTATAAAAATAATAATAAATAGAAACATCATAATTAACAACGGCAGCTCTTGAAGATGCGGTAACAATATTTAAAAGGCCAAAAATAAACAAAGCCATAGATGCTATTAATAATGGTTTATCTAAGTCTTTTAACAATTTACCAAGAGGTATTTTTTTGTTCATGTTTCGCCTCCTATCCTTTTATATCATAGCATATTATGTAATTTTTTACTAGATTTGAAAATTAAAATATAAAATTAGGTGTTTTTAATATACGGTTTTTTACTTTATCATAGACTATATTAGAATAGGAGGTATTATATGTATTACTATGGTGGGTATCAAGGTTATGGCTGTGGCAACCCATGTGGTGGTTATGGCTATGGCGGAGGATACGGAACAGGTTATGGTGCAGCTATTGTACTAGTTTTATTTATTTTACTTGTAATAATTATCGGAGCAAGAGCTTGGAATAATTAATATATAAAGAAGAACTTTATTATATGGTTCTTCTTTTATTTTTATATGTTTTGTTTGACATTTTGTATATATATAGTTATAATACATATGCTTTTAGAAGATAAATTATTTTTTTTATTATAAATATGATAAAATATAGTATGGAGGTAATGTTTATGTTTAAGCCTTTAAAAATATTAGATGAAAAACACAAGATTTTAAGACAAAAAAGTAAAGAGGTTAAGTTGCCTTTATCTAAAAAAGATAAAGAAACGATAGAACATATAATTAAACATTTAAAGTATAGTCAAATAGAAAAATATGCAGAAAAATATAATTTAAGACCTGGGATGGGACTTGCTTTTCCACAACTTGGAGAACTTAAACGAATTATTGTTTTAGTTTATGAATATGAAGAAGGAAAGTTTCAAAATTATGTTATTGTTAATCCTAAGATTATTAGTCATTCAGAAGAAATGGTTGCTTTGGAAACTGGTGAAGGATGTTTAAGTGTCAATAGAGAGGTTGAAGGACATGTTCCTAGATATGCAAGGATTACAATTACTGGTTATAGTCCTGATGGAGAGAAAATAACTATTAGGGCTCGTGAGGATTTATCTGTTGCTTTCCAGCACGAGGTTGACCATTTAGATGGTATTTTGTTTTTTGATAAAATTGATAAGAAAAAACCTTTCTTGAACGAAAATGAAATAAGATTGATTTAAGGAGGAAAATATGAAAAAAATTATTGCAAAATATATACTTTTAATTGTTATAACATTTGCTATTTCTATTTATATATACGAGTATGTTATGTCTAATAAACCAATTGATACAGAAGAAGATATACTTTATTTACAGTCGCAAACTCAAAATCAATATTTAAGTAATACTAATTATACAATTGATAAACCTAATGTTATTTTAAACCCTTATGGTAATTCGCCACTTACGGCTTTAATTGTATTTCAAACTAAAGATTTAACAACAGCTACGGTTACTATTAAAGGAAAAGATGGTGCGGATGATATAAAACACACCTTTACCCCTACTAAGATTCATATTTTACCAATTTATGGACTTTATGCAGGATATGATAATAAAGTTATAATTGAAGTTAGTGGAATAACTAAAGAGATTACTATTACAACAGCTCAACTTCCTGACAACTTTTCTAAGGTAACTGATTTATCTAATGATAATTTTGATACTGATGAGTTTTATTTTACAACACCTGAAGAAATTGGTTATACTGCGGCCTATGACAAAAATGGCGAGGTCAGATGGTATTTGGTTGGCGATTATAAATGGGATATTCAAAGACTTAATAATGGGCATATTTTACTTAGTAGTGATAAAATCTTAAAGAAAAATTATAGTATTGGTTTAATTGAAATGGATTTACTTGGTAAGATTTATTATGAATATGCTATTCCTGGAGGATATCATCACGATGTTTATGAACTAAATAATGGAAACTTACTACTAGCTTCTAATAAGTATGAAAGAGATACTACTGAAGATTTGGCAATTGAAATTGATAGAGCAACAGGAACTATTGTTAAAGAAATAGACCTTTATAAGATATTACCTGGAAGTAAAAAAAATAATTGGTTTGGTATGAATTCAATTAATTATGATATTAATACTAATTCTATTACTATTTCTGGATATAATGGTAATATGATTGTTAATTTAGATTATACTACTTTGGATATAAACTGGATTATAGCTGATGAAAATAAAGTAGATAATGATTATAAACAATATTTATTAAAATCTAATGGACACATTGATTATCCTAATAACCCTGAATCTGTTAATTTATTAAGTAACAATAGAATGGTGTTTGTTAGTAAGGTTGGTAGTAAAAAACACTTACTCACTTATAGAATAGATTATACTAATAGAACTGTTTCAGAACTGGATGATTACGAACTTTCTAATAATGATGAAACTTATTTGGAAATTTTGGGAGATAATGACTTTGTTATTACCCAAGGTCATACATTAATGGAAATTCAAAATGGTAAAAAAGTTATTAGTATGAATGTTAATTCAACTTTATATAATACTAAAAAAATGAGTTTATATGCGAATGATATATATACTGGTGTACAAGGGGTTAGACTTGGAAGTTTAGGAGAGTCTATTACAACTAAAAATCATATTCTTTTAGGTGCTAAGAACGATGATAGTATTTTGGATAAATACAATATCACTCTTTATAAGGATGTGTTTGGTCTAAAGGTTAAAGGAACTTTTAAAGAAAGTGATGAAGTACAAATTATATTAGATAATGTTTTAGATAAAAAAACATATGATTTTTTAATTCCTACTGATTCTGATAAAAAAATTACCACTTCGCGTTATATTAGTGAAGATGGTATTAAAGGGAAATATTATATTTACTTAAGGATTAATGGTACTATTTATAAGTTAAAAAAATATGTTATTTTCTATTAAAAGAACGCTTTATTTGAGCGTTTTTTATATACTATTTTCATCATAACCTTTTGTTTGATAATTATTACCACATTTTAAATATGGTTTGTATGATATTAAAACTCCATCTTGGATAAATTCAACATATCCTTGACATTCTATATCATCGTTATTTGGGTCAGTTATTTTATCTAAATATTTTTTTTCTTTTAGCATTGAATAACTTAACGACCAAACCTCTTTATCATTTATATTTCCTGAATAGGTATCATTTTGATATCTTTCAGCGGCTTTTTCTAATTTTTTTTCTAAATCTTGGTAGGTTACTTTTTCTGTTTCTGGCTCATTATTTGAAGTATTAGGAAAAATACTTTGATATAATGACATTATGATTATCATGGCAATAAAGATAACGGCAATTATTATAATAAATTCTTTTAAACCAAATCCTCTTTGATTCATATTCTTTTACCTTTCATTTTTTCTAAATTAAATCTATATAATGTACCTGGTCTTCCACTGCCTTTTGATGTTTTAAAACCAGTATCAATAACTAATTCTTGATTAACATATTTTTTATGAAAGTTTCGTCTATCTATAGGTTTTCCTAAGACATTTTCATAAAAATTTTGTAATTCTGGTAAAGTGAAATCACTTGGGAAAAAAGCTAATAGCATGTCATTATAGTTGACAATTATTTTTCTTTTGACTTCTTTAGTAACTTCTTCAATAATATTAGCATGGTCAAAGCCTAATTTAGGTAATTCTTCAACATCAAACCATGCAACTTCTTTATTATCCTGTTTTATATCGGTTAATGTTTTATCAGTTATAGCAATAAATGAAATACCAATTATTCTATTGTTTGGGTCTCTATTTAAATCGCTGAAGACTTTACTTTGAAACATATATGTTTCATCTAGGTTTGTCATACTTTTATATATTTTATGTGCATTTTCTTCTATTGTTGTTTGTGTATCTAATGGAGCACTTGGTAAGGTCCAATAACCTTTATATGGTTCATCTTGTTTTTTCTTTAAGTAGATTTTTAGCTTTCCTTCATCTACTGAATAAATAAGTAATAACGTTTCTAATAAGTTATAATAGGAATTTTCCATAAAATCACCCTTTGCGTAAAAATTTACGCATTATTATATACCGAGTTTTAATAATTGTCAATTTCTTGTATTTTGGACTTTAAATAAAATTTAAAGTTCCCATAAAATTATAAAGGGGAAATAAGTCGTTGAAACTATAATGTTTAGTCAAGGG
>CALVIB010000016.1 GCA_944329375.1 uncultured Bacilli bacterium
ATATATAAATTACCAACACCATCTTCAAGCATTTCATCGACATATATTTGATAACTTCCCATAGCCTCATATACACTAATTCTACCAGTTACTAATACCTTCATACCATCCATAGGTTTAAATAAAACTTTACTTGCATTACTCCTAAACATAATAGCATTTATCTTGCTACTTTCATCTTTTAAAGAAAAATAAAAATGACCAGTTGTATGTGCTTTAAAATTAGAAATTTCTCCTTTTAAAAAAACAGTTTGTAAATTTTCATCGACATCAAACTTTGCTTTTAAATAACGGGTAATCGCACTAACTGTTAAATATTTATCACTCATTAATTTTCCTTCTCATGATAAACCTTATCTAAAACCCCATTTATCATCTTTCTAACACTATCATCACTATAAATTTTTGCAAGTTCAATAGCTTCATTAATAGCTACAACACTAGGAGTATCGGTATATAAAAGTTCAAATATTCCCATTCTAAGAATTGCTATATCAGTATTACCTAATCTATCAATAGTCCATCCATCTAAATATTTATTAGCTATCTCATCTATTTCATTTTTATAAGTTAAAACGCCGTAAACAATCTCTTTAACAAATTCATTATCTAAAGGACAAACTTCTGCTATAACATCATTAACATCATACTTCATATGTGCCTTATCATAAACAGTCATCTGATATAAAATTGTCATACACTTTTTTCTAAGTTCACTACGATTTTCTGCCATACAAATCACCTGTATTTAATTATATCACACATAAGCAAAAAAAAGATATCATTTTCTTTGAAATGGATATCTTTCCTTAATTTCATCATTACTTATACCAAATCTTTTTTCAAAATCTTTACTAGCCATTAGTAAATAATTAAAAGCCTTATGATTTAAAACAATATTATTTTCTTTTAAAAATTTTAATCTAGAATATGATAATTGTACTCCTTGCATCAAATAAGTTGGTCTATTTATAATTTCATTTTCTAAACCATTTTCCTTTAATACCTTAATTTTTTCTTCCAAACCTTCTTTAGAATAACTAAAAATATTAGGAACCTTAATTATTATAAAAATAACTTCATCTTTAGAATAACCTTTAGAAAGTAAAAAATTAAATCTATCTAAAATATTTTGAACACTCAAAGTATATATTGCTGGATTAATACCTGTAATTTTATTAACTTCATCTTCATTAAAACCAAAATCTAAAAATAATTTTCTTTTACTATCTAAAGTATTAATATTCATAACCATAATATCTGGTTTTCTTAAAATCATATGTTTTAATCTATCTTTATCAAAACCCAAATTTATAAAATAATTATAATTTTCTTCTAAAGAAATAACTCCATGACTATAAATAGAAGGCATATCTAAAGTTATTTTATTAATATTTTTATCATCAAAACCTAAATTTATAAAAAATCCTCTTTTGTTATTTAAACTATCTAAAGAATTACTAAAAATACTTGGAACTAAAATAGCCATATCATGAATATTTTTCTTAGTATAACCACACTTTTCAAAAAAATCATATTTTTCTAATATATAATTATTACTCATAGTAAGTATTTGCGGTAAAATTATACTCATCTTTATAATTTCATTCAAAGAAAAACCCAAGTTTTTAAGTAAATCAAACCTTTTATTTATAGTATCATTTGAATAATTAAATAAAGAAGGTAAAACGCTTGTCATCTGAATAATCTGTTCATTAGTAAAACCAAAATCTTTTAAAAGATTAAAAGTATTCAAAACTAACTCTTCTAAAGTATCAAAAGAATAACGGTTTACCGCATGACTATTTAAAATCTTACCCTGACTTTTTTCATCATAACCTAAATCATCAAATACTTTTAACATATTTACCTCCAAAAAATCCTAGTTTTCACTAAGACTTCTAACTTTAAATAAATACCCAAAATGAGTATATACATACAAAATAATAAATAAAGTCCACCCTAAAATAGGCACCACTAAACAAACTATCCAAGGATAAGGTAATGTATATACCTCGCTTCCAGGCAAATCTAACTTAGAACTAACTAAACATCCTATTTTAATAGAAAAAACAAAAAACATAACCAAACCTGGCATAATACCTAAAATAAACCCCAAAGCCCAATAATACCATCTAGTATACCAAGCACCTTTTTCATATAAATTTAATTTATAAGCAATATAAAAAGTAAAAAGACCTAGCGTGAGAATGTTTAAAATTAAATAAATAATAAAATGTTCTTTCAAATTCTTCATAACAAATAGCCTCCAGACAAAAAAAGATAATAAATTATCTTATTGGCAAGTTCCCTTACCAGGTTCAGACCCTTCAACATATTGTTTATCTATAAGTTTGCAAGATGTCTTTGTCATTGAGTCTTGAAGATATCCGCCTAATAGTTTAACTAAACTAACTACAACTACACTAACCACAGCTATAATTAGTAAATATTCTACTAAGGCTTGACCTTTATTATTCATTCTTTAACACCCTCCACAATATATTGCTCTAAAACAATTATAATTTTTTTTTATACAAAAATCAACCCCATTAACAAAAAACAAACAAATAAAGACAAATTTTAAAAAATGTGTTAATATAAAAATGGTGAAAAAGATGGAAATAAAAGAAGCAAAAACATTTTTTCAAAAACTAAAAGGCCTTATGTTTAAAAATAAAATTAACTATATATTAAAATTTAAAACCAATGGAATTCATACCTTTTTTATGAAATGTAATATTGACATTATCTTAACTGATAAAAATAATAAAATATTATATATTTATAGAAATTTAAAACCAAATAAAATAATATTACCTAAAAAAAATGTAAAATACACTTATGAAACACCTATAAATTATTATAATAAAATAAAAATCGGAGATTATTTTAATCCCTGATTTTTATTTATAAATTCTTATTCTGGATAAACACTTACCTGTTTATGGTCACGTCCTAGACGCTCGAATTTAACACGTCCAGCTACTTTAGCAAATAAAGTATCATCTTTACCAATACCTACATTAATACCTGGATAAATTTTTGTACCTCTTTGACGATATAAAATAGAACCACCAGTTACAACTTCGCCATCAGCCGCTTTAGCTCCTAATCTTTTAGACTCACTATCACGCCCGTTTTTAGTTGAACCTTGTCCCTTTTTATGAGCAAATAATTGAATATTTAATTTTAATAGTGCCATACTACACCTCCTCATTTACCTTTATATTTTTTCCGTATTCTTTTTCTAAATCTTTAAGTAAACTAATCATATTTAAAATAAGTTTTTCAGTCACTTCATCATTTTTCAAAATATCAATATATAATCCATCATCATAAAGTTTATAACTAATAGCCTTATCATCTATTCTTAAAATACCATTAATACTTGTAATAACTATTGAACTTACTGAAGCACATACAATATCTTTACCGTAATCATCAAAAAGTGCATGACCACTTATATTAATATGATTTTTTTTAATATCTACTTTAATCATTATGCAACTAACTTAGTAATTTCAAGTTTAGTATATGGTTGACGATGACCTTGAGTGCGGCGATATTTTTTCTTTTGTTTGTACTTATAAACTTTAACTTTTTTATTTTTGCCATGTTTTAAAACTTTAGCTTCTACTTTAGCTCCTTTAACATATGGGTTTCCTAAAGTTCCACCTATCATTAAAACGTGGTCAAATGTAACTTTTTTATCAGTTTCCGCATCTAATTTTTCGGTATATAAAACTGTACCTTCTTCAACGTAATACTGTTTTCCTCCAGTTTCGATAACTGCTTTCATTCTTTCTACCTCCTTTATAAACTAAGACTCGCCATTAAGGTAAGATAAATCTTTTGTAAACCTTATCTGTGCGGTTGTAGATGGAGATCTACACATTTACAAATTTTATCACACTTTACCCCTAAAGTCAAACCTTTTAGCTAAGTTTTCGCTTTCAGAAATATACTTTACCCCATCATAAAATAAATGCTTATAATCTCTTTTCATCTTATTCATATTAAGTGAATTAATTTTTTTTATTTTCTTAAAATGATAATTTTTTAAATACCTTTCTAACAAAAAACGATTAAATATTGCTTCATGATTTTTAATTTCCTCAAAAATTTTAAAACATAAAAACATTAAAATCAAATATAAAATCAAATTAAAATCATTCAAAAAAAGTAAAAACAAAATAAAAGCAGAAACTAAAATAACCAAAGTATGACTAAATTTAAAACTAAAAATTTTATTACAAAATAAATTAAATAATTTTGAGCCATCCAAAGGAAAAATAGGAAGTAAATTAAAAAATAAAATAGAAATGCTATAAAATAAAACATCTTCTAAACCTAAAAAATAAAGAAAAATAGTCAAAATAATTTGAAAAATAGGCCCCATAATAACTATCCAAAATTCCTCAAAAATACTTTTGTTTAAATCCACATTAAATATCGTCAAAGCTCCAAAAGGTAATATCATAACCTTTTCTATCTTCCAGTTAAATAATATGCCCATTAAAATATGACCAAACTCATGAAAAATAATAATAAAACTAAATAATATAAACCCTTTAAAATGACCAGTTATAGCAGTAATAAAAGCTAAAATATAATAAAAAGGATGGATTTTAAATATATTTTTTATAATCTAAAACCTTTCCTTCTTCAGTAAACACCAAATACATTTTACTAGAAACTTCTCCTAAAATATCTCCAGCCTTTAAATAATCATACATACTAACCTTTATATCTTTAATATTACCATACCACACTTCTATACCATCTCCTTGCTGAACAATAACCGTATTACCATACCCTTCTTTCTCCCCCGCAAAAATAACAATTCCACTTTTAATAACTGGTATAACATAATTATCAGACACCTTTAATTCTACCCCATCTTTATATTTCTTACTATCCTCATACTCTATTTTCGTACTAGAAACATAAGCCGCTTTATCAGTTCCCGTAAGTGGTAAAGAAGACCCAAATAACTTTTCATAAGCTAAATTAACCTCTGCAAAACTAAAATGATTTTGAAAAACATATTTATAAAGACCTTCTCTTAAACTGGGACTTGCTTTCAAGGCAATCAAAATACCCAAAAGTAAAATAATACATATCAAAACCTTACTAAAAATCTTACTTATTAAACTAACTTTTTTAATTTTCTTTGCCATTAAAATCACCTATAATAAAATATTTCTTTAAAAATTTTTTAGAACTGCATAAACTAACATTAATTTTTATATATTTAAAATGAGGTGAACATTATGAATATAATAGAAATTTTAAATATAACTAAAGGAACTCTAATAAATAAAATTGATTTAAATATTAAAATAAATAAATTTCAAACAAATAGTAAAGATGTAAATAAAAATGATTGTTTTATAGCTATTAATAATGGCCATAAATATATTAAAGAAGCAATAAAAAATGGGGCGAATTTAATAATTACAGATAAAAAAACACATTATAATATACCTACCATATTAGTTCAAAATGTAATAAAAACCCTAGGATTACTCGCATCATTCGTTAGGAAAAAATATAATCCTAAAGTAATTGCCATTACAGGAAGCACAGGCAAAACAACTACTAGAAACTTAATTTATAAAATACTTAGTAAAAAATATAAATGTCATCAAAATAAAAATAATTATAATAATAATGTAGGCGTACCTTTAACTATATTTGATTTAAATAAAGATGATGAAATTGCCATTATTGAAATGGGTATGAATCATTTAAACGAAATAAAATATTTATCTAAAATGGTAACCCCTGATATAGCCGTTATTACTAATATAGGCACATCTCATATAGGAAATTTAGGTAGTAAAGAAAACATCTTAAAAGCCAAATTAGAAATAAAAGAAGGATTGAAAGGACCTTTATTTGTAAATGGTGATGACTCACTTTTAAAACACGAATATGCTCTTAAAAGTGGTTTTAATAAAAATAATGATTTAATAGCTTATAATCTATCATCAAATTTATATAGCTCATCTTTTAATATAACCTGCACTCCTTATAAAATAAATATAAGCTTACCTTCCCACCTCATAAATGATGTTTTAATAGCTATTCATATTGGACTATATCTAAACGTAGACATAAAAGATATTATAGATGCTTTAAAAGATTACCAAAGCTATAATATGCGTATGAATATTTTAAAAGACAAAAATAATAATACCATCATAAATGACTGTTATAATTCATCTTTAGAATCATTAACTGGGGTTTTAAATATAGTTAAAAATGAAAAACAAAAAAAACTACTAATCTTAGGCGATATAAATGAATTAGGAAAGTTTTCAAATAAACTGCATCAAAAAATACCTAAACTATTAGACCAAATAGATGATAAAAAAATAATATTAATAGGTAAAGAAATGAAAAAAATAAATTATCCAAATAGTATTCATTTTAATAATTATAAAGAAACAATTAATTTTTTAAAAAACAAACAAATAAAAGATACTTTAATATTGATTAAAGCATCTAGAAGTTTAAAATTAGAAAATATAACTAAATTTTTCATGAATTCTTACTAAATTTTCTCCAAATGTCTTAGCTTTCATTGTCTTAACCTTACCTTATTATGAAGCTAATAATCAACTCCGACTAAAGTATCATTAATCATCGTACCTATCATTTGATTTCCCATATCAACATTTAATCTATAAGCAAAATCAATAGGTGTTGAACAAGCAGGCAATTCAATAATATCTCCTTTAGTTGTATCTGCATCATCCTTGTATAAATTCCAATAAGCTGCAAGACCATAATTATTAATTTTTTCCATAAAACCCACCCCAAACTTAATATTATAAATAATATTAACACCATTCCAATTTAAAAACAAAAAAATACAAATTAAAACTTATATTTGTATTTTTTTTGTATTTTCTTAACCACAAAAAACAAAATAACACTATATATTAAATTAATAATAAGTGATTTTAAAATGCTAAAAACTAAAGATAAAAAATCAAAAGACATACTGCTGACCAAAATTAAAAGTCCATAAGTAATAACTCTATAAACTAATATACATATAGCTATAATAATTAAAACATTCACATAATTATCACTTAAAACCAAATTAAGTCTAGTAATTAAAAAAGCCATAAAAGTAAATATAATCGCATGAAAAACAATTGTATCCGTATAAAACAAATCATAAGCTAAACCAGTAATAAAAGCATATTTATAATATTCAAAAGATTCATCAAAAAGTGGATAAATAATAATTAAAGCTGTTAAAGTAAAAAGTGGAGCTAAAAAACCATTAACTGGTACAAAATTAGAAATAACTCCTTCGAGTAAAAAAGAAATTACTAAAATAATTATTTTCATTCACTTTTCCTCTTTAACACTGTAACATAATCCAAATCATCAAAATTAACAGCTGTTTTAACTTCAACAACTTTAGATAAATCAAAATTATCTGTCGTAACTTTTTCTACTTTACCAACCATAAGTCCACTTGGAAAAATAGTTCCCATTCCTGTTGTTACCACATCCGCATTTTTATTAATATCCACATTTTCACTAATACCCTCAACAGTATAAGTATTAGTTTTTGAATCATACTGTGATATTAATCCATAAACATAACCATCATTAACCTTAATTTTTACACTTATCTTATCGCTCATATTTTCGTTAGAAAGTAATTTAACAGTACTAGAATAATTACTAACTTTCGTAATCTGTCCAATTAAACCTTTTGGATTAACTACCGCCATTCCTTTTTCAATACCGTTTTTACTTCCTTTATCAATTGTAATTTCATCATACCAATAACCGATATTTCTAGTAACCACAGTCGCATTCATATAAACTTTATCACTTAAAATTGAATTTAAATCCAAAGTTTCTTTTAACTTATTAACTTCATTTCTTAAATTATCATTCTGTGAAATAATTGCATCAACTTGTTCCTCTTTATTTTTTAATTCTTTATATTTATCATATAAATCATTTTTTTCAACAATTGAATCAATAGTATCGCTAATAAAATTAAAAGGCGCTGAAACAACTTTTAAAACAACCGTTCCAACATCTTTAGTAACCTTTTCAATAGGATTTAAATCACGATTTTCTTTTAGTGAAGTGGCTAAAACAACTAACACCAAAGCTATAGCTACAACTGCTAAAATCAATAAATATCTTTTATCAAAACGTTTTTTATTATACATAGCCACCACCCATTAAAATTATAATACATTTTAAAAATAAATCCAACTAAATTTTTCCATTTTCTAAAAAACTATAATATGAATTATTACCAATAATAATATGGTCTATTACTTTAACCTCTGTTAAAATGCCAATCTCTTTTAATTTATTAGTTAATCTAACATCCTCTAAACTAGGTTTAACTTCTCCACTTGGATGATTATGCACACAAATAATACCTACCGCATTAAGTAAATAAGCTTCCTTAAAAATATCTCTAGGATGCACTAAACTATAATTAACCGTTCCAATAAAAATCAACTTTTCCTCAATAACTTTCTTAGAAGCATCTAAAAAAATACAATAAAATTCTTCTTGAAAATTATTAACTCTATCTTTATAAAATTCAAACACCTTTAAAGGTGTATTCAATTTAGTTCCATTTAATGAGGCAATTTCTCTATTAATCCTTTTAGATAGTTCTGCAAGAGCTACTAAAGTACATGCTTTAGCCTTCCCTATTCCTTTTATTTTTTTAACCTCATGATAATTAATATTTTTTAATTTTTCTATTCCATTTAAACTACTTAAAATAAAAGTAGCTAAATTTTTAACCGACATATTTTTAGTTCCTGTTTTTAAAACAATAGCTAATAACTCCTCATCAGACAAATTTTCAGCTCCAACATTAATTAATCTTTCTCTA
Organism: uncultured Bacilli bacterium; assembly: GCA_944329375.1. Lineage (GTDB taxonomy): Bacteria > Bacillota_I > Bacilli_A > RF39 > UBA660 > Coprosoma. Next base: position 8,903 of record CALVIB010000016.1, read on the forward strand.
GGTCTTTCGTTTTCTGGAATATCTTTCATCTTAACATTCATCCAACCAACTCCTCATATTTAGCTAAAACTTGATTACAAATAACTTTAATAGATTCCGTATCATCAGTCTTAGAAAGCAACTCATCATATTGTTTTAAAATATTTATAAACTCTTTATTGTCGGTTATTTTATCCTTCAAAAAAGTATCATAACCTATACTCTTATAATAGTTTTGTATTTTTAAAGCATTTTCTTTATTAGTTGTAATACCAATATAAGCATAATAATTATTGTCCTCAACATTATAAATATAATGAGTAAATTCTTTCATATTATCTTTCATACTATCAATATCAGTATATACACCTCTTTGAACATAATATAATGATTCAGCTTCAGAAGAAACTGCTAAAGCAGGCATACTTTCATACTGTCTAATAATAAAATAAGCCATAGAAACTCCTATAATTAAAGAAATAACCACAGGAAACATATACTTTTTCATAATATCACCTAATACTATTTTAAAATACTATATTTAACTTTTTTGTCTTTATAAGTCGCCTCCTATAATAAATATACGATTTTTCTACTAACAATTCCTTTTTATAATCAAAAATTACACAAAAAAACCTTCAAATTTTGAAGGCTTAATAATTTCCTCTTTTTCTTAAAAATGCTGGAATAACTGTATCTTCATCATCTAAACCAGGAATTGGAATTTCTTCTTCCTCTTTTTCTTTATGTTGGTCAAAACCAGTTGCAATAACTGTTACAATTAACTCATCAGTAAAGTTCTCATTAATAACCGCACCAAATATGGTATTAATATCAGTATTAGCTGCTTTTCTAATAGCTTCAACAGCCTCCTCTACTTCAAATAAAGTTAAATTAGGTCCACCAGTAACATTGATAATTGCATCAGTTGCTCCATCAATACTAGTTTCCAAAAGTGGACTAAGTACTGCTTGATTAGCTGCCTCAATAGCTCTATCCTCGCCAACACCAGCACCTATACCGATTAATGCACTACCGCGTTTTTCCATAACTGTTTTAACATCGGCAAAATCCAAATTAATTAAACCTGGACAAGCAATTAAATCAGAAATAGATTGAACACCTCTCCTTAATACATTATCAACTTCTTTAAATGAATCTAAAAGTGGTGTTGATTTATCAATAATTTCTCTCAATCTATCATTAGGTACTACAATCAAAGTATCGACATGTTTCTTTAATTCTTCAATACCTTCTAAAGCTTGGCTCATTCTTTTCTTACCTTCAAAAGAGAAAGGTTTAGTAACAATACCAATAGTAAGTGCTCCTGAATTTTGAGCAATATCGGCTATAACTGGAGCGGCACCAGTACCAGTTCCACCACCCATACCACAGGTAATAAACACCATATCAGCACCTTTTAAAGCTTCTTCTAACTCATTTTTAGACTCTAAAGCAGCTTCCTTACCAATTTGTGGGTTAGCTCCCGCACCAAGTCCATGAGTAAGTTCCTTACCTATTTGAATTTTATTTTCAGCTATGGATTTAGCTAAAACCTGTGAATCAGTATTCGCAACTATAAATTCTACTCCTTCAACTGATTCAATCATTCTATTAACCGCATTACAGCCGCCGCCCCCGACACCTATTACTTTTATTTTTGCAAGTTGGTCCATTTCAATTCCCATCATATTAATTTCCTCCTATTCGCCGAAAAAGTAACCAAATACCTTTCCAAGCATTGTATCATCGTTTGTATTTTCCCTAGGTGAAGAAAGTTCTTCCATATCATCTTCACTAAGCATTGAATAATTCATTCCTTTTAATTTTAATGTATTTAGAAAATAAATAATATTTCCAATTGCCGTACTATATTTATTATTTCTAACACCTATTAATTTAACTGCACCTTTACTAGCTTCAGGTAATATTTCATGAATGCAATATTCAAAATCAAGCATGTTACTCATGCCACCAGTTACTATTATATACTGAATTGGCTTATTTGTTAAGTCATTTAACTCATTTTTTGCTAAAGTAAGTATTTCGTTAATACGAGACATCACAACTTCTGAAGCAGATAACTGATTAATTTTAATTTTAACATTATCATTATTTAAAGTTTCATAAACATCTAACTTATCAGCATTTCTAACATGTGCTAAAGCAAAATTTTCTTTGATTTTTCTAGCTTCATCCACACTTATTTTATACATATAAGCTAAATCTCTATCGATATCTTTTCCTCCCGCACCAATTATTTTCGTACTTACAGGAATACTTTTATTATATAAAGATACCATTGTAATATCAGAGCCAATATTAATAATCGCACTAATACTCTTATCTAAAGATTCATTCTTAAAACAGCTAATATCGCCAACACTTCCCACTGAAATATCAACAATTTCTATTCCTAAACTCTCAAGTAAACTCGCCACTGAATAAACATTTTTCTTAGGTGTCGTTACCATCATAGCCCTACCCATCAATCTTTTACCAGGAAAACCCTTAGGGTCTTTCATGATAGTTTTACCATTTATTTTAAAATCAATAGGCACAACAGTAACAAACTCCTCATTCGGAAGTAAATTACTTCTAATTCCCGCTTTATAAGAATTAATCATATCATGAGAAGTAATCAAATCCCCAGGAATATCACATTCACCTCTAATAATCTTATATTCAGCCATATGATTAGGAACATTCGCAATTACCTTTTTAATTTTAATTCCAAGCATATCCTCGACATCTTTAAAAGCAAGAGCAATAGATTTTTTAACATATTCTGGCTCTACTATTAACCCCTTTTTTATTCCCCTCGAAGGAACAGATGTAGCCGCAAGTAAGTTTAAATGATTTTGATATAAGTCACAAACCACAAGTTTTATGGAATCTGAACCAATATCAATACTCGCATAAACATGCTCCATAACATCATCCTCCTATGGTCTATCATTAATTATACTATAATTTTACCTTATTGAAAAGAAAATGTAAACCCAATTTAAATTTTTTTATTCTTTAACCACAAAATATTCCCCGGAATCTAAATATAAAATACCTTTTTTATTATCAAATTCTTTAATAATATCTAAATAATCATCTATTTTAGTAAATTTATTTAAAGTCAAATAAACCTGATTTCCATCATTCATCGTTAAGAAAAATCTACCATCATCGACTTCATTTGGGTCATATTTAATTTCGGATATCCTTTTAACAATATCATAATCAATAGAAGAAATAGCATTTAAAAAATTAAAATAAATTTTATCAGGTACATAATTGATAACCGTTGGTACAGAAAAATCATCATTAACCTCTGTTTTGTCAGATAAAATAGTTTTATCAGCTGGTAAATAATAAAATAATGGTAAATTTTCATTAATTTCAATTACAACCTTAGTCAAACTAGGTCTACTTACCTTAACCTCTTTAATATAATCATCTTTTTCTAATCTTTTTTCAATAGAAGAAGAAAGTGTTTTTAAACTGCTGGGATAATCATCTAACTTAGCCATTTCGATAATATCCCAATCACTATAAAGAAAGTTACCTTTAATAACTATATTATTAATTTTAACATCGGTTAAAAAAGCTAAACTTAAAAGTAAAATAACAATAAATAAAAATACCATAAACACATTTTTAATCTTTATTCTTCTTTTTTTTGTTTTTTTACGTGCCATATTACCACCTTTTTATCCTAAATATTCTTGTTCAGTCTCTAAATAAATACCTGTATCAGCTTGGACTTTATCTTGAATTATTCTAATTAATTTAATCACATCTTCCGCCCTAGCACGCCCGACATTAACAATAAAATTCGCATGCTTATACGAAACCATCGCATCATTTACTCTAAATCCTTTTAACCCAGCTTCTTCTATTAATTTTCCTGCACTATAACCTATGGGATTAAGAAAAACAGAACCAGCAGATGGATATTCTAAAGGTTGTTTTAATCTTCTTTCTTCCATATATTTTTTATATGAAACATCATTAGAATATTTTAACTCAAATGTCGCTTCTAAACAAATTAAATTTTTATGTTTAAAAATACTATCTCTATAACCAAAATTTAATTCATCCTTAGATAAAGTCTTAATTTCATTACCATCTAATAAAGTCACATATTTAATAAAATCATCAATACTATAACCATAGGCTCCCACATTTTGATATATTGCCCCACCAATAGTTGCTGGAATACCATAAGCAAATTCTAAACCACTTAAATTTTCCTTCACACATTTTAAAACTAATTTTGATAGGCTATAACCAGAGCCAACTTTAACTATATTATCCTTAATATCAAGTTTATCAAATTTTGAGAGTTTAATCAAAACCCCATCATATTTAGAACTTATAATCATATTAGAGCCATTACCTATAATTTTATATTTGATATTATCTTTTTTTAATTTTAAAATTAATTTTTTTAACTCTAAAACATCTTCGGGAATATAAATTTTTTTAATCTCTCCATCTAACTTATAAGTTGTATATTCTCTTATTTTAGCCTTATTTATTATTTCCATTAGAAATTACCCTTTTCAAATTATCATATATAATAGAAGCACTATCTTTAATCTGCATACCTCTTAAATTATTTTTTATCTCTTTAATTTTAATCTCATCATTAATCAAACTATCAACTTTCTTAACTAAAACTCCATCTGATAAATCCTTTTCTTCTATCATTAAAGCCGCATCTTTATTAACTAAATCCAAAGCATTTAAATATTGATGATTATTAGCCACATAAGGAGATGGAATTAAAACACTAGGCACTTCTAAAGCAATAATTTCACTTAAAGTAGAAGCTCCAGCCCTAGATACCATCACATCAGTTTTTTTCATAACTGAAGTTAATCCTTCATAAAATGGGATAATCTTCACATTTTTAGGATAACTATATTTCATAACATCCTCATATGAACCCTTACCAGTTACAAATAAAACCTCATAATCTTTATCTTTAAAATAATTGAGTTCTTTTTCTAAATACTTACTAACTCTTCCTGCTCCAAGAGAGCCCATAACAATTAAAACTAATTTTTTAGTAGCTGAAAGTCCTAAAGTAGATTTCAAAACAATAGGTGCTTTTAAAGCATCTTCACTGCATGGATTACCAGTAAAAATAGCCTTATCTTTTGGAAATTTATCCAAAGAAGATTCAAATGAAACCCCAATTAAATCACAGTGTTTACTCAAATATCTATTAGATTTTCCAGGTAAAGCATTTTGTTCATGTAAAAAGGTTTTATAACCTAATTTATGAGCACTCACAATAACAGGCACGGTTACATAACCACCAACTCCAATAACAATATCAGGATTAAATTCCCTAATTATTTTTCTGCACTCCCCAAAAGCTTTAAATAAACATTTTACCGTTTTAAAATTTTTAAATATCTTCTTACTAAAACCATACATTTCAATCGACTTAAAAGGAATTCCTTTAGAAGGAACAATATCCTTTTCCATTCTATTATGCGTTCCTATATATAAAAACTCACTATCAGGTTCTTTTTCTTTAATCTTATTAATAATAGCTAAAGCAGGATAAATATGTCCACCAGTCCCACCCGCACTAATTATAACTCGCATATAATCACATCCTTAATCTAATTATATACATAATTATATGTTACCGCAAGTAATTTTATAAAAGCCCTATACATTATCACATTTAATATTATAAATTAATTCTTTTTTATACAAACCAAAATGACTAAAAATCATACATATATAGATAAGCAAAAAACAAATAATAAAATTCAAAACAAATAAACCAATATCAAATATTTTTAAATTAACCTCAAAAAACATACCTAAATTCTTATACAAAAAATTACTGACAAGCAAAATAAATGGAAATGAATATAAAGCCCCTTTACCAGTTATAATTAAACTTTCAAAAAATAAACATAAATTAATCTTAAAATTTTCTAGCCCAAAAGTCTTTAAACTAGCAAACTCCCTTTTTCTTAATTTTACATTAGTAGATACAATATTAAAAATAGTCAAAACCGAAATCAAACTCACTATAAAACATGAAAAATACATAAAAAGTTTAATAAGTAAAACCAAATTATCCATAATTTCATAAACTTTTTTAATATTGACATAACTAACATTTCCAAAATTATTTTCTTTAAAATATTTTAAAACCTTATTATCAATATTGTTTTCATCACTTTTAATTAAAGCACCTCCTTCATAAACTGGGCACACTAAGTCAAACTTATCCTTATCTAAATTTAAAATAATCCTTCCTTCCAATAATTCTGTCTCAAATCCAAAAGGAATTTTATCTGTTAAACTAATTCCATCTATCACATTATTAGATATATTTATTTTATCTAAACTATTAAATATTTTATAATCAACCTTTACCATTTTATCATTTTTGCTTACTATATCATCGGTTAAATTAATAACCTCATTACCTCCAATATCAGTCACTAAAACAGTCATATTTTCTTTATATCCTCTATTATAATTTTCCTTAGGAATATGCACTAATTTAGAGCAACTTCTATATATAGTCTCTTTACTAGAAGATAAATTTTTAGCTAAACCATCAAGCTTAGAATAATCGCTCATATCACTAATTACCTTTAAATCATAACTAGGAATATAAACATACTCATTCATTATTTTAACTGTATAATCAGTAAGTCTATAAAAAAAATTAAATAAAAACATAATTATAAATATACATATAATTAATCCTTTATATTTTTTCTTATTTCTCATATAATTAATTAACCCAAAATTCAAAATAACATTTTTAAACCTACTTTTAAAAAAATTATTTTCCCTATTGAATCTAAAAAGTTCCATTACCTTATATTTTTTAAGTATAAAAAGTGGTAATAAAGAAGATAAAAAAACAATCAAAATAATAAAAATTAAAGGTATAAAAATAAATGGACCATATAAATATACTCCAATATTACTGCCTAAAACTTCACTAAGTAAATTATTAATTAAACCTATAATTCCATAGCTAATAAATATACTGAGTCCAAAACCCAAGAAAATTCCAAACACCATGTATATTAGGCCTTCAAACAAAAGCATTTTATATAACTGACCATTCAAAGCTCCCATAGCTTTAAATAAAATTATATCTTTTCTTTTTTTACTAAATGAAATTTGAAATGAATTATATATAATAAAAAACACCGAAATAGCCAATATAAAAACTATAATAAATATTAACTCTTTAAATAAATCTAAATAATTATTATCACCAATACCATACAAAGAAAGTAACTTACTGTTATAAATAACTTCTAAACACTCTTTTTCTTCACATATTTTATCAGTTAAATCATAAGTACCATAAATATTTTCAAACTTTATAAAATATGTAGAATCCAAATATTTAATAGACTTTATATTTTTATCATATAACCCATTCAAATTTCCTTTAATTTTAACGTGAAAATCATTTTCCTTTGTCACTTTTAAAATTAAATACTCTCTAAAAGAAGAAAATAAAATTCCCACACAAAAGAGTACCATACTAGCAAAAATAATTCCAAAAAGTATAGTAAAAGTTTGCTTCGGATTTTTTCTTAAATAACTAAGAGAAACTTTTATCATTCATTTCATCCTTTATAATCTTACCATCACGCATTGTAATTATCCTGCTGGCTCTTTTAGATAAACTTAAGTCATGAGTAACCATAATAATTGTCTGTCTATATTTCTTATTATAATACTCAAGTAATTTCACAATATGCTTTGTACTCCTAGTATCTAAATTACCTGTTGGCTCATCAGCTAAAATAATTTTAGGATGGTTTATCAAAGCTCTACCAATTGCCACTCTTTGTTGCTGGCCACCAGATAAATCATTTGGATAAGCCTCCATTTTATTTATTAATCCTAACTTTTTAACTAATTCTTCTAATTTCTTATCACTTATTTTTCTTCCATCAAATAAAGCTGGAAGTAATATATTTTCCTTAACCGTTAAAGCTGGAATTAAATTATAAAATTGATAAACAAAACCAATATATTTTCTTCTAAAAACAGTTAATTCCTTATCACTCAATTTATAAATATTTTGATTGTTAATAATAACATTTCCCCTATCTGGTTTATCTAAACCTCCAAGTAAATGTAGTAAAGTACTCTTACCACTCCCACTTTTTCCAACAATCGCGATAAATTCCCCTTTTTTAACTTTAATAGATATATTATTTAAAGCCAAAAATTCATTCTCTCCTTTACCATAAATTTTACATAAATCTGAAACATTTAATATTTCCATTAATTTTCACCTCTATATAAAACATACGACAAAAATATTGAATTTCCTTTTTTATAAACTATTTTTTATATTGTTTGATAAGTAGAAGTAAATATATTAGTGTTAGTGCAGTACTCCATAATATATTGATTATCTTTCCTGCAAATAATCACACCCACAGTATCTTCATGAAATGTGTTTTTCATATTTTTATCTACATAATTTATATATTTGGTAATTTGACCGATATGTTCAGATTTTAATTCAGTCACTTTAAGTTCTATTACAACATAACAATTAAAATTAGTATTAAATAACAATAAATCTATATAGTTATATCTATCTCCTAATTTTATTTTCACTTCGCTACCAACATAAGTAAATCCAACTCCTAATTCCTTTAAAAAATCATCAATATTTTCTAAAATAGTCTGATGTAAAGCATATTCAGTTAATTTCTCATTTTTATTTTTTACTTTAATTAATATTGGATTTTTAATTAATGTATTTACTCTAGGATTTTCAATATCTAAATCTTTACCTACTCTTTCATATTCTTTTAATTTAATCCTTTTACGTAATTCTCTTACTGATAAGTTTAATTTACTCGCAATATAAATATAATATTGCAATTTTTCCATATTGTCTATTTTTAACATTTCTACATAATGACTCCATGTCAATTGGTGCGACAATGTCGCACCTTTTAAAATAATTACATAAAATTGTCTCATTCTTTTTAAATTAGAAATATCATAACCCTTTCCAAGTTCATTAGTTAATCTCTCAGAATATTCTTTGATTAATTTATTTCCGTATTTAGCTCTAGCCTCTCCACCTTGGGCTTCTACTATTAATCTTCCTACTTCAAAGTAAGCTTTTAAATCACTTTTGTTTTTAGAGTAATCTTTAACTTTTTTATAAACTTCGTTTTTTATTAATGTTTCTTTTATTTCATTATAATAATTCATTAAATTCACCTCTATATAAAACATACGAATTTTTTGTTAAAATTCCTTTTAAATACATAAAAAATTCAAACTTTTATATTTGAATTTTCTTTTTCATTATTCTAAGGGAATTTAAAACCGCAAGTAAAGTTACTCCAACATCAGCAAATACTGCCATCCAAATACTAGCAAAACCAAACATTGCTAAAACAAGCATTAAAAATTTAAAACTCAAAGCAAAACCAATATTAAATTTAACAATATTTTGTGTTATTCTAGCTATTTTAATAGCTTTAACAATATCCTCTAAATTATCATGCATCAAAACAATATCTGAAGCTTCAATAGCTGCATCTGTCCCAATACCTCCCATAGAAATGCCCAAATCAGCTTCCTTAATAACTGGTGCATCATTGATACCATCACCAACAAAAGCCGTAAATGATTTACTTTTAATTTCCTTCAATTTTTGGACTTTATCTATTGGAAATAAATTAGAATAATATTCTTTAATTCCTACTTTTGAAGCCACTTTTTGAACCACATCTTTATTATCTCCAGAAAGCATAACCAATCTATCTATATTAATTTTCTTTAAATTATAAACCAAATTCAAAGCTGATTTTTTAATATTATCTCCAATAACAATATAACCTAAATATTTATCAGTTCCAATATAAATAACTGTTCCAAAAGTATCAACATTAGGTACATTAATACCTTTTTCTAAAAATAATTGAAAATTACCTATAATGTATTTTTTATTATCTATAAAAGCTATAACCCCACGACCACTAATCTCTTTATAATCATGAATTTTTTTACTATCAATCTTACCATGATAAGCATTAGTAATAGACAAAGCAATTGGATGTGTTGAATAACATTCTAAATAAGCTGCTATTTTTAAAAGTTCATCTTTAGTAACTTTATCACTAACAATCTCCCTTACTTCAAATTTACCTTCAGTAAGTGTTCCTGTTTTATCAAAAACGACTGTCTCCAACTTAACTAAATTTTCAAGTCCATCGCTACCTTTAACAAGTATCCCTTCTTTACTAGCTCTACCTACACCACAAAAATATCCCAAAGGAACTGAAATAATTAAAGCGCAAGGGCAAGCCGTAACTAAAAATACCAAAGCTTTATAAATCCATTCATCAAAATCGTATCCTAGTAAAGTTGGAATTAAAACAATTAAAATAGCAAATAATACTATTATTGGTGTATATATTCTAGAAAACTTTGTAATAAATTTTTCAGTCATCGTTTTTTTATCATTAGAATTTTCAAGCATATTTATAATCTTACTAGCTGTTGAATTACTAAATTTACTAGTAGCCTTCACTGTAATAAGTCCATTGTTATTGACAAAACCACTTAATAAAAAATCTCCTTCTTTTACTTTCCTAGGTACACTTTCTCCAGTTAAACTAGAAGTATCCACAAAACTACTGCCTTCTATTACAATTCCATCCAATGGAACCTTTTCACCAGGCTTAACTACAAATATATCATCAACCTCAACTTCTCTAACATCACATTTTTCTATATTCTCTCCTCTTTTTAAATTAGCATAATCACTTCTTAAATCCATCAATTTAGTAATCGATTCTTTAGAATTAGAAGTTGCTAAATCAGATAAATATTCTCCAAATTCAAATAAAAGCATAACCATAACAGCTTCTGAATACTCTCCTATTATAAAAGCACTTATAGTAGCTATAATCATTAAAGTATTTTCATCAAAAAATTTACCTTTAAATATATTTTTAAAAGCTTCTATAAAAATATCAAAGGAAACTATTAAATAACTACTAATAAGCAAAACAAAATACATAAATTCATAATCTTTAAAAAACAAAGATAAAACAAATAAAATTGCACTTATAATAATTTTAACAATTTCACTATTAATTTTCATCGTTAACAATCTCCTTTAAATGTTCTATTCCATATCTAAGTATAGTCTCAATATGCTCATCTTTAATACTATAATTAACCATTTGACCAATTTTATTTGCTTTAACCAAATTAGAACTTCTAAGTGTTTTAAGTTGATGTGATACAGCAGACTGACTAACATCAAGTTTTCTAGATATTTCATTAACAGACTTTTCGCCACATACTAATAAATCAAGTATTCTAAGCCTTGTTTCATCAGCAAATAACTTAAAAAATTCAGAAAGTCCCCCTAAAAATTCTTTACTATGCATTGAACACCTCTCCTTTATATGAATAATTGTTCATATAATCATATTACTAAAAAAGAAAAAAGATGTCAATATTAACATCTTAAATTCAAACTATTAATGTAACTCAACACTAACACATACCAGCACCATCAACAGATAATATAGCACCTGTAATAAAACTTGCCATATCACTTGCTAAAAACAAAAACGCATTTGCAACATCTTCAGGTTCGCCCATTCTTCCAATTGGAATAGAATCAATAATTGGCTTAATCATTTCTTCTGGCAAACTATCTACCATATCAGTATGAATAACTCCAGGAGCAACAGCATTAACCCTAATATGGTCTTTCCCAAGTTCCCTAGCTAAAGATTTAGTCAATCCATTAACAGCAAACTTACTAGCTGGATATCCACAACCAGCAGCTTGACCATAAATACTAACCATTGAACTAGTATTCAAAATAACCCCACCATTTTCTTTCATATAACTAGCCCCAACTTTAGAGCAATTAAATACAGCCTTAATATTTAAATCAATTATTTTTTCAAAAGCATCTTCAGTATAATTATATAAACTATCACGAGCCGAAATACCAGCATTATTAACTACAATATCAATCTTACCATATCTTTTTACAACTTCGGCAAATGCCTTTTCAACTTCCTTCATATTTGTAATATCAGGATGCATTCCTATAACTTCATACATTGGATTTATTTTTAACTTATTCAACGCGTTTTGAACAGATTCCTCCTTAGTTCCAAATAAAACAACCTTAGCGCCATTATCCAAAAATTTTTTTACAGTAGCAAACCCAATACCTCTTGTACCACCTGTAACAATTGCCACTTTATCTTGCAACATTTTCATTACCTTCCTTTTCTTAATATTTTTCTATATAAAAATTTTAATTCTATATTTCAACTTAACTTATTTAAAGCATATTTTTTTTCTTAAGCCAACACGCTAAAATAAATGAAACTATAAATGAAATAATAACTATTAAAATAAATGAAATATCACTTTCTCCAATAAAACCTAAAGGAACATTCATACCTAAGAATGAAGCAATCATCGTTGGAATAGAAAATACAATAGTAATACCTGTCAAAAATTTAACAATGACGTTTAAATTATTTGAAATAATAGTCCCATAAGCATCAATAGTTGATGATAATATTTCTCTTGAAATCATTGTACTTTCAATACATTGTTTATTTTCAATGACCGCATCTTCTAAAAGCATCTTTTCTTCTTTATTTAATGTTAAAATATCTTCTTTACCTAGTTTTTCTAAAACCATACTATTAGCTTTTAAAGAAGTAATAAAATAAACTAAAGACTTCTGTATATTTAAAAAATTAAGTAATTGTTTGTTATTAGTTGAATGATATGTATTTTTTTCGACTTTATGAATATCATATTCCAAAGAATCCAAAATATATAAATAATTACTAGATGAATTAAAAAGTATCTGCATTAAAAATTTCTCTTTTTTAGTGGTATCAAAACTTTCTATTTTATTTTGTTCAAATTTACTTAAAAATTCATGATTAACTAAAGAGACTGTAATAAAATAGTTTTTACACAAAATAATTCCAAGAGGATATGTTACATATTTATTTCTAACTCTTTTATCTTTCATATATGGTATATCAATAACAATTAAAGTTCCACCTTCAATTTTTTTCACTCTTGGAAATTCCTTTTCAACTAAAACCTGTAAAAAAATTCTAGAATTAATTTTACAAACTTCAGAAACTCTTTGTATTTCTTCTTTAGTTGGATTAATCATATTAATCCACGAACCTTCTATAAAATTTGAATATTCTAAGACCGTTTTATCTAAATTAGTTTTTAATATTTTTATCATGTTTATCACCTACTATATAAACTATAACATTCAAAAGAATAGTTGTAAAGTAAACAAAGAAAATCAGTTATATTCTTTACACCATTTCAAACCAACTATTTTTTTGATAAAATATAGTTGGTGGTAGTATGAAATATATTAAAAATTATATAAATAATGATAAAACTTTCGATATAAAAACCAAAATAGCTATAATTTGTCTAATCATAGTAATATCAGGAATATTTGGATGGCTATATGAATTTATTTTTTATTTTTTCAATAGTGGTATGAAAACCTTTTATTTTAGAGGGGCAAACTTCCTACCATGGATAAACATATATGCGATAGGTGCTGTTATAATTTTTTTACTAACTTATAAAAAAAGAAAACATCCACTATATATCTTTTTAATAAGTATCATCTCTAGTGGTATATTAGAATATATTGGTGGATATTATATGGAACACTTTAACGATGTAAGATGCTGGAATTATGATGAAGAAATATTAAACTTTGGAAACATCAACGGTTATGTCTGTCTAAGAAGTGTGTTAATATTTGGAATATCAAGTCTTTTACTCATGTATTTAATAGTACCTTTTATCTTTTATTTAGAAAACAAACTAAATAAAAAAACATTTTTAATAATCAGTTATACCTTATGTTTTATATTTATAGCTGATGAATTATATAATTTGATTTTTGCAAATTTGTTTTCACTCCCAAGAGCCTCATCTATTTATAAAAAATTAGGATTTAAATATTTATATTTTTAAAAAATAATAAAACCCTTGAAAATCAAGGGATAATTTTAAAATGGTGCCGCAACGGAGAATTGAACGCCGATTAAAGCCTTACCATGGCCTCGTAATACCTTTATACTATTGCGGCAT
>CALVIB010000017.1 GCA_944329375.1 uncultured Bacilli bacterium
GTTAATGCATAATATTTATTCCAATTTCCTTTTGTAGACAGGTTCCCAGCATTGATACTTTCACTTTTCGCAACTACTTTAAAAAAGTAGTTACTACAAGTATGGCGTATCAATACTGCCTATCTACAAAAGTTTTCTCGGCATAAAAATTAGCATTAACCTACCTCCGACTTAAGTACTTGCAGATCCACAAAAGTTGCACTTGACTTTTTAATTAAAAAACTAACCAAGTTAAGGATAGTGTAAAATAGTTTTGGGATAAAGCAGACCTTTTGTTAAAATGTAATTGACAAAAACATTTAAAGAAATCTTCCATATAAATATTATATAATTATACAAAAATTTTAAAAATGATTTTTACTTAATTTTCTATTTCTTCGGTAAGTTTTGAATAGCCACAAATGCATCCATAATCACAATACTTACACTAGTAGCTATTTTAGACTTTAATATAGTTACAGGCATAGCTACCCTTTGTTCTGTAAAAACTCTAATAGAATATCTACGGCCACCACAAATATTTATGTTTGAAGTCAAAAATTTCTTCCTTAGTAAGCTGAAAATAAAAATCATTAGGAAATCTTAAAAGATTTCTTTTAACAGCTTGATTAATTGTTTTAGTTCCGTTCGCACACTGATAAAGTTTAGCTAAATCGCTGTCTAACATCACTTGTTTTCCTCTTATTTCATAAATTAAATTTTCTATTTTGATATCAATAACTTCATTCATATCAAAACTCCTCTCTAAATTCCAAAAGTAACTTTAGTATTTTAAACTATCTATATATAACATACAATTTTTTTATTAAAATTCCTTTTAAATACACAAAAAAAAACGGAAAATCCGCTTACTTTTCGTTTATAATTCTTTTACTTGTAAAATAAGTAACCAAGAAATAACCACCATATATAATTATAATAAGTAAAGCAGTTGTTAAAATAGATGTCATATTACTTTTCATACTCAAACTTTCCATAATTATATTTGCACACATAATTCCAAATATCGAATGAATAATAGCTATAATTAATGGAAACATAAAGAATATAAATATTGAAGTAAATAATGCTTTATTTAATTTCTTATTATCCACCCCAATTCGCCTTAACATCTGATATTTTTCCTTATTATCACTACTATCAGAAAGTTCTTTTAAAGCAAGTATAGCAGCTGATGAAATCAAAAATATAACTCCTAAATAAAGCCCAACAAATATCATAATAGCTCTTAAACCCGTACTAGCACTATAAATATCTATTTTTGTATCAGCTACTGCCCCATAAGAATTAATATCAGTTTTATATTTTAAAAATTTCTCTTCGCCTTTTTCTTTATTACCTTTGTAATTAGCCGCTAAATAACTTCTTTTAGTCTCATAATTAGATGTATCAACATCATCTGGTACAACTACAATACCAGTATTGCTCTTATTACCACTCATATTAAGTAAACCTTCTATACATTTGTCATATTTATTATGATATTCTTTGTCCCCTATTTTAATTGATACACCTTTTTCTAAAGCCATATTTTCATATTCAATCATTTGAACATAATCGGCAATCAAAATAAATTCATCATTATTTAATGTATAAGTATCCCTTCCATAAAATGAAGCAAACTTATTATAATCACTTATCTTCATCACTGGTAAATAACTATTAACCATCAAATTAGGATATTTTTTTAAAACATCATTTAAAATAGGTTTAATTAAACTTCCAACTGTTACGTTTTCAAAACCGTAAGTATTACCTTCTACATAACCACTAAAATTATCTACACTATAATCTACCTTATCTAAAATATCTGTTTTAACATCTTTAGTTTCTTCCGCATAAGAAGTAATAACTATATCAGCTGGTGTTCCATAAACCAAATCATTTTTCAAACCAACATTAATACTCCAAGCTGATGAAAATATTGTAATTGTAAAAAACAAAAGTAAACAAATAATGCTCATTGAAAACACTGTTGTATTAACCTGACTATTAATCTGCCTTAAAGTAAATATATTTAAACCTTTTAAATATAATTTCTTATTACTTTGAACCAACTTTAAAATAAAACCAGAAATTCCAAAGAAAAGCAAAAATGTTCCGATAATTCCAAGCAATATAGCAAGGCCAAATAAATCTAAACTATCCAATCTTTTAGTAGCTAAATAATAAGCATAACCTAAAACACCTACCGCTATTAAAAATATAATAACTGATAAAGTCAAATTACGTACCTTAATCTTCTCACCTTTTTTAGAAGCTGTAAGTAAGTCAATTAACTTATACTTAGTTACCGCAAACACATTAAAGACCATTAAAGTTAAATAAATAATACCATAATAAATAACCGTTTTAACTAAAGATGAAGAAGAAAATACAAACTCAAACCTGGACATATCCGCTTCAAATAATTTAGCCACCACAATACTCATAAACTGTGAAGCAATAACTCCCACAAAAAGTCCTACCAATAAAGAAACAAGACCAATAATCAAAGTCTCCATTAAAAGAATTTTAGAAACCTGCCTTTTACCCATACCTAAAGTAAGATAAATACCAAACTCCTTTTTTCTCCTTTTAATCAAAAACCTCGAAGCATATATAACCAAAAATCCTAAAATAATTGCGACTAAAATAGATAACCCACTTAAAAACTCATTCATAAGTCTAATAACATCTTTCTCAGTCCCATTTAACTGAAGCATAGCTTCCTGACCATCTAAAGCATTAAACACATAAAAAATAGCCACACCTAAAACTAAGGTTAAAAAATAAATCGCATAATCTTTAAAACTTTTCTTGATATTTTTGATAGATAACTTAAAGAGCATCATTCAAATCCCCTCCAAGTAGCGTTACCACATCTATAATCTTATCAAAAAACTCTTTCCTAGAATCATTTCCTTTAACAAGTTCGTTAAAAATCTTACCATCTTTAATAAAATATATTTTAGAACAATAACTAGCCGTAAAAGCATCATGGGTAACCATCAAAATAGTTGCTTTCAAATTTTTATTAAGTTCTTCTAACTTTTCTAAAAGCATTCTACTACTTTTACTATCCAAAGCCCCAGTTGGCTCATCAGCTAATATTAACTTAGGATTTGTAATAATAGCTCTAGCTGATGCCACTCTTTGCTTTTCGCCTCCACTCATTTGATAAGGATATTTATCTAAAACATGAGTAATATTAAGCGTTTTAGAAACCTCTTTAATTTTCTTGTCAATTTCTTTAGGTTTAATATTTTGAATGGTTAAAGCAAGAGCAATATTCTCATAGCCTGTCAAAGTATCAAGTAAATTAAAATCTTGAAATATAAACCCTAAATCTTCTCTCCTAAACTTATTTAACTTTTCTCCTCTAAGTTCTGTTACATCTACCCCATTAATTAAAATATGACCAGAAGTAACCTTATCAATAGTCGATATACAGTTTAATAAGGTTGTCTTACCAGAGCCCGAAGCTCCCATAATTCCGACAAATTCCCCTTCTAAAACATCAAATGAAATATTATCAATCGCCTTAGTTAAATTAAAACGATTGCCATAGTATTTACACGCATTTGAAACTCTAAGTATTTTATCCATTCTTTCCACCTCTGCCACTAATTATACTGAAAACTTTTTATCATAACAATTTATTTACCTTACAAATTCTTACACTTTTGTAAGAAAAAACTAAAGAGCCTCATAATACTTTAACCCTTTAGATGTAACTACATAGTCTTTATCATCTTTTTCAATTAACTTATATTCTATTAACTTATCAAAAGCCTTAACCCATAAATCATTAACTTCTTTGCTAGAATTTAACTTAACTTCATAATTACCAGCTATAATTTTTTTATTACTTTTAGAAAGTCTATTATCATCTGTTATTGCCTCCTCAAGTAAAATCTGACTTTTCTCACTTAATTTAATCTTATCTTCCATATCAAAAGAAAACACATAATCCATGTCATTAAACTTAAATGTCAAAGGGTCATTTTCATTTCTATCGCTTTTAACTTTTAATCCCATAATCGCCATCTCCTATCATATTATCTGTAAAAGAACCAAGTGGAAAAATAATTTTCAAAATAGTTCCCTTACCTAAAGTACTATCAATAAATACTTCATTACCTAAAGCTAAACATAATTTTTTAACTAAATAAAGGCCCATACCAGTTGAATTATACTTACTTCTCCCGTTTTCTCCAGTAAATCCCTTATCAAAAACCCTAGGTAAATCATTAGAACTAATACCTATTCCATTATCTTTAATAACTAAACAGGCATTTTCCTTATTAATAATTCCATATATTTCTATACATGGATTATCTGCTGTATATTTAATACTATTAACAACAATTTGATTAATAATAAATTCCATCCACTTACTATCTGTCTTAACCAAAATATCTAAATCATGCATATCTAATTTTATTTTTTTCTCTAAAAAACTATTTTTATTCTTAACAATTACCTTATTTACAATTTCACTCAATTTACTATTTTTAATCAAATAATCTTTTTCGACCATCTGACTTCTCGCATAAAATAAAATCATTTCAATTAAACCATCTATTTTAATAGCTTCTTCACTAATGCTTCCAGTAATATTATTTTTATTATTCTCACAAATTAAATTAATCGCCGATAAAGGTGTTTTAATTTCATGCACCCAAAGTTCCATAAATTCCTCAAATTCTTCTTGCAAAAACTTATATTTATTAACTTCTTCTATTTTATATTTATTAGTTATTCTTAAAATATCAAGTAAAATTTTACCTTCTAAAAAATTAGCCTTAGTAGTTTCGTGAATCAAAAGTTTATTATCTAAACTATTTATAATTATATAAAGTTCATCATAAAATAATTTCTTTTGATAAAACTTACAAAAAAGTAAAATTAAACCTAAAACTACCATTAAAAACATAACTAATATAATACCTGTATAATAAAGATTAAAAGCCATTAAAATAATGAAAATTAAAATCATTACACTTAAATAAGCACATATTAAAGGAACTTTTTCTTTCAAATAATCACTAAATTTCATAATATTATATAACCCCAGCCCCTTCTCGTTTCAATAACATTATCAAAACCAAGTTCCTCTAATTTTTTACGTAGTCTTGTAATATTAACTGTTAAAGTATTATCGTCAGTAAACATTTCACTATCCCATAGATAATTAATTAAATCATCTCTAGAAACAACTTTTCCTCTATTTTCAAGTAAATAAGCTAAAATAGATATTTCATTTTTGGTTAAAATAATAGATTTATCATTATAATTTATAGTCCCTTTAGATAAATCAATCTTCATTCCTTTATAATCTAAAATATAACTAAATAATGGATTACTTCTTTTTAAAACAGCTTCAATATGAGCAAGTAAAACCTGCAAATTATAAGGCTTAGTTATAAAATCGTCAGCTCCATAATTCATACAAATAAGCTCATCCATTTCACTATTTTTACTAGTAACTATAATGATTGGAATATTTTTTACTTTTCTAATTTCTTTACATAGATACATTCCACTAACCCCTGGAATATTAATGTCCATTAAAATTAAATCCACATCTTTACTTAAAATATCATTTAAAGTATTTTCAAAATTATCTATAACTAAAATCTCATAACCATTATTTTTTAAAAAATTAGCCAGTTCCTCTCTAATTTTAACCTCGTCTTCTACAATCAATATCTTCTGCATGATTAACCACCTTTTTTAGTATATCATAAAATTACTTGATTTACATATATTAATACTGGTGATACAATGAAAAAATTAATAAAAAATATTTTAATTCCTGTAATTATGGGAAGCGTAATTGGTTTAATTATAAGTCCATTCATGAACTATCAAGATTTAAATAAACCACCACTATCGCCTCCAGGAATCATATTTCCAATTGTTTGGACTATCTTATATATCATAATGGGTTATAGTTTTTATAAACAAAATGAACAAAACAAAACCATCTACTATACACAATTAATAGTAAATGGTCTTTGGTCAATCATCTTCTTTGTTTTTAAATGGTATTTACTAGCAACTATATGGATTATCTTATTAATAATATTAGTAATAATTATGATTAAAAATTTTTATAAAGAAAATAAACTATCTGGTTTAATAAATATTCCATATTTGCTTTGGCTACTCTTTGCCCTATACCTTTCATTTGGCGTATATTTATTAAACTAATTATCAGCAAGTTTAGATATTTCTTTTTGATTTAAACCAGTTAATTCTGAAATATCTTCTAATGGCATATTCTTTTTTAACATGTTTTTAGCTATTTGAGCAATTCCCTTTTTTAATCCTCGTTTGGCTCCTTTTTCTTCGGCATCAGCTATATCAATTTGTCTTACAAACTCATCGGCTGCTTCTTTATCGTATACTCCAATTTCTTCATTCGCCTGTTCAATACTTTTTCCAAATACCATAAGCATTTCATCTCCTTTCGCTATTTCTTTTAGTTTTTCTTTGTCATTTAACTGCATCATAACCAATATTTTTTCTAATCTTGTTAACTTTTCTTTATTGTACCATTTTTTTAACGCTATTTCTAGATTTACATGATAAGTTATGTAATTATTATCGGTAACATATACCCCTTCTTTATCTCGCATTTTAGATTCATGAATTAATTTCTTTATTTTACTTCCTTTTCCGTCTAAATTAATTTGAATTACTTTTTTAGCTTTATTATATTCTTCCCCTTTTTTTATACTACTCGCACCTAAACTATGATGATAAATATTATTCTTTATTCTTGTTCCTTTACTTACATATCTATTCATTTCTAAATTTATAATTTCTTCTTTTAAATATATAAGTAAATCGGTTACTTTTCCTTTATCACTATATTTCTTCTTTAATAGTTCAGTATTGGCATATTTAAAGTTCTCATAAATATATGAATAATCTATTTTAGTAATGTTACTTATTAAATATGAAATGATTTTTCTATTTTCTTTTGAGCTAAATACCTTTTTAAATATAGAATCGTATGTTGCTTTGCCTATTTCTTTTACTGTATTAACCATTTTTACCTCCTCATATATTAACATACGACGTTTTTTTTCTTATTTCCTCTTTTTGTCAAAAATTTGGCTTAAATTCTATTAACACATAAGCAAATATTAAAAAACAGTAAATAGTTAATGTCTACTCTAAGGAGTGCATTCCATAATACTGTTTTTAATCATAATAAAATGTGTTACTTAAAATAAATAGCTCTTTTACCAAATAAATTAAATATTTTTTGAAACTGAGACCTACTATATTTCTTTATACTTCCAGTATATGGGTCGGATACATAAACATAATTATCATTAAATCCAGTAATAACTACACTATGTAAATTACAAATCCATTCTATCTTTTTACCACTAGCTTTATGAATCCAATCCGCACATACTGAAGTATTTTTCAAATTGATTGAAACCCAAACTTGAACGGGTTTGCCACTTTTTACAATTTCTAAAACTTGGCTTAAAGAATGACCAGTATAATCTACCATACCAGATTTATATTTGTTAGCTAGATTAATAATAGGTTTTTGATAAACACCATAACCATGAGAATCTCTAGGGTCTCCAACAAATTCTATTTCAGGGTCTCCACCATATCTAATATTATTTTCCCAGTATACACCTTCTCCTTTATTTAAATTATTAACAAGTGTCTCTGGAGAAACATTTATCCCATAATATTTAAGCATTAAATATAAAGCGATTGTTTCACAGCCATTTGGATAATTTGGAAACTGTGAATATACTGGAAAATTCTTAATCTGATAAGTTTTGGTCTTAATTGTTATCTTTCTTTCTCTAGTTGTTTCATTTCCAAGTTTATCTATTACTTTATAATATATCTTGTAAGTTCCTGGAGTATTATAATTAACCTTAGAATCATCTATAGTAAACTCTAAGTTACCAAATCTATCATCCTTAGCTGAAACATTTTTCTTTAAATCAGGTTTAGTTCCTGCTTCAACAGTTAAATTAGAAAGTCCACTAAATTTAACTGAACCTTTATATTCTAAAAATGTTAATTTAGCTTTTTTACTAACCTTATTTTTATACTTATCAGTTGCGGTTATAGTAACTTCTTGCTCTCCTACTTTTTTCTCTAATTTACTACATTTTAAATCAACCTTAGACAAATCTTCTAGTTTTGAAACAAATTCTTCTACTTTTGGTAAATCCTCATCCATATATTTTTGAACATCTTTAACTTCTAAAATAGGTGGCGTTGTATCTTTAATGTTTACATTAACTTTAAAAATCTCACCATCAATAGTTAAAGTAAGTTCATAAGTTCCAACTTTTTTTAAACTACTTAATTTAGGGTCTACGTTAACTTTTTTAAATTCATCTTTTAAAATATATTCTAGAGTTAATTCTTCTCCATACTCTATAGTTATATCCTTATTTATTTTTTTAGAAATTTCATTTCTTTTATAAAGTTTACAGGCGAAAAAAATCAAAATTAATACTAAAATAATAATTAAAATAATTAGAATAATTTTTTTGCGTTTTTTTCTTTTTTCATATTCTAGAAAGATATCTATCTTACCCTGTTTAATTTTTTTCTTTTTACTACTAGTCATACCTCTCACTCCATATACTATCTATCTCAAATATATCATAAACCAAAAGAAAAAGCTAGAAATTTCTAACTCTTTCTAAGGGTACCATTTTTAAGCATGTTAAGTAATTTCATATTTTGTAAAGCACTACCTTTATAATTACCAATTCCATTTGCTCTCGCAATCCTCTTTCTATTTTCAAAACTAGAGTCTACTCCAATAGATTTAAGAGCATCGACAAAGGAAAGTCCTTTATAATCTGCTTTATAATAATCATTACCTTTTAAAATATTTAATAATTCTTCATTTTGTTTAGCTGTTCCTTTATAGGTATCAGTAAACCCAGCTTCTTTATATAACTCTTTTCTAGAATTAAAAGAACTATCATATCCTACTGATTTTAAACCATCAACTATGGAATTTCCATTATAACCACTTAAATTAGGTAACTTATTATCTTCATCATTATCACCGCGGTTATCAAATATATCTCTATAAAGTATATCCATATCGACATTACCACTTATTCCATTTACCTTACCAGAAGAAGTATACTGCCACATATCATACTTACCTCTATAAGTATTAGTATCATTATATTGAGCAACCCAAATGGTATATTTTTCCTCTAATTTTTTATAATCTAAATAAGTTGTAAAAAAATATTTATTAGTATAAATACCAGCCCAATATCCAGCTTTCTCAATCGTATCACAAAAAGTCTCACACATACTAGTTAATGTATTTTTACTTAAATTAATTTGACTTTTATCTTCTATATCATAATAAACAGGCAAGTTAAGTTCTCTACCACCGAGCCATTTTAAAACAACTTCAGCTTCTTTTTTACTATCAGATGTACTTTTGGCATAACTATATAAATAAACACCAACTGGAATACCTACATTTCTAAAACCTTCATAATTTCTTTCAAATTTAGAATCTTTTTGGCTTTCATACTGACCATAGCCAATACGGATTATAACAAATTCTATACCCGCATCTTTCACTTTTTTAAAATTTATATCCCCTTGATATTTAGAAACATCTATTCCTCTATATTCTATTTTTATCGCCTCCTAATTTTATATATGAAAAAAAATATAAAAAGAAACCACAAAAAACTAATTTTTAGCTCTTTGTGGAAGTAGCATTTTAACCTTCTTAGAAACCTTATATTCAACGGCATTATCCTCATCTAAATCTATAAAAGCATGGTCTCCATCATGATTAAATCCAAGTCTAGGTTCTCCATTTTCAAAAATAACTTTAAAGTTATCGGTTTTAAAAGTATCAATATATTTACTATACTTATGTATATCAAATTTTTTACCATCTTTATAAAGTAATTCTGATAAAGCTTTAGGCGTTTTCATTCCAGGTAAACTTCTTAATATTGTTACCTCAAATATTCCATCACTAATAGAAGCATCTGGAAATAATTTAAAACCCGCAAAAGTCTTAGAATTAGTCACAAGCATAGTCATCGCATCAGTTATAATTTTTTCCCCATCTTTTTCATAACTAATCTTTAATGGTTTATGTATAACATCTGGCATACATGATAAACCAACTAATCCTGAAAACATATAGTATCCCATTTTACCAAAAGTTTTCTTAAAACTCTTAGGTGTTTCATATGTTAAATTAGTAAATGTTCCGCAGCACGAAACATAAGCAAAAGGAATAGAGTTTGCTGTAAGCATATCAGTTGGTAAAACCATTAAATTATTTAAATTTTCATAAAGCTTAACTGAAGAATATACTGAACCAGGATATAGTCCTAAATTATTAGCTGTATCATTGGCTGTTCCAGTTGAAATGTGCGAAAGTAAAGCATTTTGATTAATTTCTCCAAAAGCTCTAAAAGCTTCACCTAAAGTACCATCGCCGCCCATAGTAACTATTAATTCATTATCTTCATTAGCTTTTTTAACTAGTTCGACAGTTTCTCCAGGATATCTACTTTGCATCTCACTTACTATAACATTTTGATTAGCTAAAGTCATATTCATACTTCTTAAAACCTCATCATTCATGCCTGTCGCATTCGGATTATATACAATAGCTGCCTTCAATCAAACCACCTCACAAATAAGAATTATACATCAAAATTATAAATATGCCAAATTGACACACTTTAATATATCATTTAAAACCAATATATGAATGAAAAATATTAATCAATAACAATTAATATAACAACATTACTCTCAAAAAAAACACTATTTTTTAGTGTTTTTTTTAAAAACAAAATCATAATTAGATTTATATTTAATAAATAGGCAAACTCATCATTTTCAGTAACTCATTTAAATCTATAGTATTATCTAAAATTTTCGTTTTTATATCAACTTATCACATCTTTACAAATTCAATTACAAATATTTTTAAAATTTAACATATTCATCAGTCTTATATAAAACACCATCTATTTCAATAAAAATACTATATTTACCCATCAAACCATCTTTATTAATATATTTAGTTGTTATTATATTTTTATCATTATCATCATTACCTAAATCAACACATAAAGCAGTATAAGGAGTTTTACTAATCCTCATAGAATATACATATTTCATCATATCTTTATATAAAATCACATTAACTGGTGTTCCTTTTTTAAATTTTCCTTTAACAACCAATCTATCTTTTTCTTTAGTTATTTCTATATCATGTTTTTTGTATTCATCATCTATTGCTTTTCCAGTAATCATAAAAACAAATTTTTCAGAATTTTTATCAGTCATCCCCAAAGAACCAAGTTCATAAGCCTTACCTAAAGTAAATTTACCACCATATAAACTCATTTTTTCTACTCTATAATTATTTGTAGGTAAAACCATTTCAAATATAACTTTATCATTTAATATTTCAACTGTATCACTAACTAAAGTATCTGAATTAGCTATTCCAGCAGGCTGATTTTGAATAACTCCATTCTTATAAGAAATACCTCCAGAATGTACAATATAATGATTATCTGATATATAATCAACATCTGAAATATAAGGAGAATAGAAATCGCTACCTCTTTCTTTACCATATTCCCACACTTCTTTAGCTATCATATTTTTGGTATCCAATCTATAAATAACTCCTCTAGAATAACTATCTTTAGCTTTAACATATTCATTTTTATTCTTAGATTTATTATTACCATTATCGAATAAAAATACATTACCATTAGGTAAAATCATTGCAGCGTGCTGAGACCACTGCCATTCACCATTTTCTAATTTAAAGAAATATTTTTGATACTCTTTACTAAAATTAGTATTATCGCCTAAAATCCAATTAAGCTTACCACTATCATAATCAATATTAACAACTATATCTTGATGTCTACCAGATAAGGTAATTGAATTACTCTTCTTATCATACCAAACCGAATTATTATGAAACCAATCATAATTTGTCCAGTTTTCACTCTTGCCATCTTCCATATTTAGAATATCTTTTAAATCAAATCTTTTAACAATATTACCAGTATTTCTATCTAACTCTACTATATAATCTTCAACTGTTCCATCTTCATTGTCAAAGTCATTAGATGCCACTAATATATTACCACTATCCATCTCAAAATAATCATGATGATATCCTCCAGGTAAACTATACTCTATATAAACCTTTCCAAGCATATCCATTTCATATAAGCCTGTTGAATAATAAGGCGTATTGACAAGCCTTTCTGTACTTACAAGCAAATGACCATTTTTAAGCCTATTAATTTCCCAAATAGCTGTTTCATCTAAATACCATCTAACATCCCCATTAGTATCATAGGCACACATATATCCTTTAGATGATGGAGAAAAGAAATATAAATCATTAGTTAATTTATCTTCATCTTTAGTAACCTTAGTAGGTAAAATAAAATCATCAGGTAATTTATCTGTTTTAATTTTTAAAACCTTTTCTTTATCATTCATTTTTAAAACAACTTCATTTTCCATATCCGCATATAATCCATAAATCGGAATATAATGCCTTCTTCCTTCATCAAAAGTATGACTATAAGTAGAAAGCTTATCTTTACCTTTTATAACAACACTTATCTTTTCCTCCTTAGCCGTTTCAAATATTACTAAAGCCGTAAGTGGTGAATTACCATAAGGATTCAAAATAACATTAGGATTATCAAAAGTATAACCTTCACTATCAAATTTATTTTCTGCTTTTTCCTGATTTTCTATTAAACTTGATACATATTCAACTTCATTATTAGCAGAACTTGCCAAACTAATTAATCTAAATAAAATAGCTATAATAATTACAATAATAGCAACTACTAAAATTATTACTTTTTTCTTATCCATAATACCACCTATTATTAATTTTATCACAATTTATTTATAAATACCAACAACAGTTTTACCATTTGGAACATCTTTTAAAACCGTAGCATTCGCCCCTATTTTAACGTTGTTTCCAATATTAATATTACCAAGTATTTTAGCCCCAGAACCTATTAAAACATTATTCCCAATATTAGGGTGTCTTTTACCACATTCTTTACCAGTTCCTCCCAACGTAACTCCCTGATAAATAGTAACATCATTACCTATAACACAAGTCTCTCCAATAACCACACCAAAACCATGATCTATAAAAAGCCTTTTGCCAATTTTAGCCCCAGGATGAATTTCAATACTAGTAAGTCTTTTCCCTACCTCCATCCAAAATCTAGACCAAAAATAATAATTTCTTAAATAAAAAAATCTCGAAAACCTATAAAATACTAAAGCCCAAAATCCAGGATATAAAAAAATTTCATTTTTATTTTTAAAAGATGGGTCATTTTTTTTTACACTTTCTAAAAATTCTCTATATAATTTCATAAATACCACCTATTATATGATAATGAAATTATATAAATTAAAAATAATTAAATAAACTAAAAGAAACTCATTTTATTCCAAATTGAGTTTCTTATCCATAAACCTATAACTAATATAATAAAATCCTATTCCAATTATAACTATAAATACCAAAAATATACTAAAGAAATTAAGTAAATCAGCCATCATAAATGTATTACTCTCTAAAGATGCAATAAACGAAGGTTTTGTAGCCATTATAATCCCAAGAAGCCCTAGGTTTAAAAATTCCATACCAAAGTAAAATATCAAAGCCCATACAACTGAATTAACAAGTTTATTAGAACTCTTACTAAAACCAATTGAAATAGAAGCATATACCATTAAAATAGTTGTTAAATAACCTATTAATCCATAAACACACATATATAAAACAAAACTATAAATTGGCATTCCCGCAAAACTTTCGCCTAATACTTTTAATATATCACTAAATAAACCTTTTTGATAAAAAGCAATTATAATACTAACCATCACACAAATAAATGTCAAAATAATAGTAATTATACTAACTAAAACCTTAGATAAAAGTAATGTTCCCTTTTTAACAGGCAAAGTATGTGTTAAATAAGCTTCATCTTTATATAAATTATCTAAGTAATACTTAACATTAAATACACCTGTCAAGAAGAATGAAAAAGTCAAAGCAAATATAAAAACTACAATCATTAAACCTAATACAATATTAATAATAGATAACTTTTCAAAAAAACTAAGTAATCTAATAACTAAAGCTAACCCAAGTAATACCACGTAAAGTGGAATTAAATTCTTACTTAACGATTTAATATCATATTTCAAAACCTTACCTAACATTTAAAATCCTCCCTAAATACTTCATCAATACTCTTTCCAGTTTCTTTTCTAAGTTTATCTGCATCTTCACACCTTGTAATCTTTCCATCATCAATAAAAATAACCTCATCCAAAACTCTTTCAATATCACTAATTAAATGAGTTGACATCATTATAGTAGCGCCATCATCAAAATTATTTAAAATAGTATCTAAAATATAATCCCTAGTAGCAGGGTCTACTCCACCCATTGGCTCATCTAAAATATATAATTTTGCCCTTCTACTCATAACTAAAGCTAACTGTACTTTTTCTCTCATTCCTTTAGACATTGTAACCAATTTATCTTCTGCTTTAATATTTAAATTATTAAGTAATTTATAAGCTTTTTCTTTATCAAAATCCTCATAAAAATCACTAAAATAATCTATTATATCCTTAACTTTTTTATGAACATTCAAATAATTTCTCTCAGGTAAATAAGAAATTATTTTCTTACTTTCTACACCTACATTCTTGCCATCAATTAAAATTTCTCCTTTATCCAAAGCTAAAAGTCCATTAATAGCTTTTATTAAAGTTGTCTTACCACTACCATTCTTTCCAAGTAATCCAACTATTTTACCAGAAGGTAAACTTAAATTAATATCCTTTAAAATTTCTTTTCTACCGTAGCTCTTACATACATTTTTACACTCTAATAACATTTATTCATTCCTTTCTATCATGTCAATAACTTCTTTGACACTATAACCTAATTGTTTCATATTATTCATATAAATTATTGTTTTTTCCTTAGCTAAATTTTCTAAATAATCTTTAATTATCTTCTTATTATCCGTCACAAATTTTCCATTAGTCCTTTCAGTATAAATTAACTCAACATCCTCTAATTCGCTCAAGGCTTTTTGAACCGTGTTAGGATTAACCCTAAACATAGTAGATAACTCTCTAACCGATGGAATCTTCTCTCCAGCTTTATATTTTCCAGTAACAATATCTAAAGCTAATCTTTGAAAAAGTTGTAAATAAATTGGAGCTTCATTATTAAACAATCAACCACCTCACTGTACTAACACAATAATACAATAAAAATAAAATTTTGTCAAGAAAAAAAGATGTTTATTTGATGTAATTTACACCACTGACATCTTTTTAAATTAAGCTAATTTCTTTTTAGCAATCATTGCGACTACAACACTAATAGCTAAAGTACTAACAGTCAAAATAATTCCATCTGCGGTTTTTAGATTTTCTTCTTCATCTTTTATTTCATCTTTTGATTCTTCAGTTTCTTCTGGTAATGTTTCTTCTGGATTTTCTTGTTCAGGTTTTTCTGGTAATTTAGTATAAACATTAACTCCACTTTCAATATTCATATTATTAAAAAGAACAGTTCTAACTTTAGTAGCATGCTCAGACACAGGATTTAAAGTATCATCTGTTACCAAAGGAGCTTCATCCATATTTGCCTCAATAGATTCTCCAACAACTTCATCCCATAACAATAACTTAAAATTAGTATAAACTACACCATCTTTTAAATAATAATTATATTGATATGTATAAACACCTTTTTCAGTTACCTCAATTTTATTTTCTGAATCAAAAGTTGGCTGTACATAATTTATTATGGTATGATTTTTACAAAGGTATAACAACCAACAACTTTAGTGGATTATATATACAAATATTTAAAAACTAAATTTTGTACAAAAAAACTCACTTAAATTAATAAGTAAGTTAATAATCAATAATGGCGGAGCAGGAGGGATTTGAACCCTCGCGCCGGTTACCCGACCTACACCCTTAGCAGGGGCGCCTCTTCAGCCTCTTGAGTACTACTCCAAAACACTACGTTTATAATTTTACCGTAAATAAACGTATATGTCAATTCTTTATACTAAGATAAAAAACAAATTTCATATAACAAACTATATTAAATTATTTTTTACACTTACCTTTTTTATCATCAAAATTATAATCTGTACTATCATCAGAATATCCTAAATTAAGTTCTAGCATATCTCTTTCAAATTCAAAATCAATTAATCTATTAGAATTAATTAATTCAAAAATAAGACCAGTCATTGAAACAATAAGTCCAGCAATAACTTTTCCCTCATCAATAGATAAAATACCATACCCCATACCAATTACACCCACAGTATAAACCATTCTCAAATTACTTACAGCTATTTCTTTTTTATCTATTTCACCATTTATAAAATCTAATCTTTGCTGAATTTCATTTTTATCCATACAATCCACTCCAAATCTAAATATATTATACCATTTTTTCAAGTAAAACAAAAGAAAAAGCTTAAAAATTAAGCTCTCATATCTTTTTTATCATCTTGTTTAGGACTAGCTGACTCTTTTTTTACGGTTTCTACTAATAATGTTTCAATATTATCATTATTACATTTCTTCTTATTTTTATTTTTTTTACTGCCCATAAATATTGCTCCTTTCTACATTTATTATGAGCAATATTCTTACAAATATTCTTCTTTATTTTTTTATTTTCTTTATTAAATTTAAAAATTCTGTTGGATTATTCAAAATATCTTCTAACGAAGCTTCATCATCTTTTAATTTGCACAAACTATCGTTATTAATACTCCTATATAATAAACTACCAACACTTACAATCATCCCACTAATAACCGCCTCGTGAACTTCATAAAAAATCCCATAAGTCATACCAGCAAAACCAACACCAAAAGCATATAAACTACCTTTAATATTATCTTCTTTTAAACTAATTTTATCTCTA
This sequence comes from uncultured Bacilli bacterium, assembly GCA_944329375.1. Taxonomy (GTDB): domain Bacteria; phylum Bacillota_I; class Bacilli_A; order RF39; family UBA660; genus Coprosoma. The sequence continues at coordinate 17,051 of CALVIB010000017.1, forward strand.
ACTAAGTCTAAATCTCTCTTAAATTCTTTTAAAACATCATCATTTAAATTCATAATATTACCTCCGTACACAGTATATTAACTTATTATATATAAACTGTCAATTTTTAATTAAAAAAGAAATACAAAAAGTATCTCTTATCTAATCTTAATATGAATTTCTCTTAATTGTTTTTCTGTTACCTCTGAAGGTGCACCCATCATCATATCTTGGGCATTACTATTAAGTGGAAATGCAATAACCTCACGAATATTAGGCTCATCTTTTAAAAGCATTATCATTCTATCAATACCAGGGGCAATTCCTGCATGTGGAGGTGCGCCATAATGAAAAGCTGTATATAGTGATTTAAACCTATTTTCTAATTCTTCTTTAGTATATCCTGCAATCTCAAACGCTTTTTCCATAATTTTAACATCATGATTACGAACAGCTCCAGAAGATAATTCCACACCATTACATACAATATCGTATTGATATGCTAAAATATCTTCAGTTTTTTGATTTTCTAAAGCATCCATTCCACCTTGTGGCATACTAAATGGATTATGGGTAAAAATATACTTACCTTCTTCTTCACTATATTCATACATTGGAAAATCTACAATAAAACAAAATTCAAATCTATCTTTATCTATTAAATTAAGTCTTTCAGCTAAAGCTGTTCTAATTAAACCAGCTTGCGTACTAGCCGTTAATTCATGCTTATCTGCAATAAAGAAAAGTACTGAGCCTTTCTTAAGATTAGCTTTTTCTATTAGTTCTTTTCTCTCCTCATCAGATAAAAACTTATCAATTGGTCCTTTAAATGTTCCATCATCTAAAACACTTATATAACCAATTCCAGGCATTCCTATTTTCTTCGCATAATCTACTACTTCATTAAACCAAGAATTAGATTTACTAGCAATATCATCTACCGCAATACCTCTAACAATAGAGCCAGAAAATGGTTTAAATGTTGTATTTTTAAACACCTCAGTTAAATCTATTATCTCTAAAGGATTTCTTAAATCAGGTTTATCTGTACCATATTTAAGCATAGATTCTCTATAAGTAATTCTTCTAAAAGGTTTAGGTGAAACTTTCTTAGAAGAAAACTTAGTAAATGTTCTATACATTACATCCTCAGCTACTTCATAAACATCTTCCGCTGTAGCAAAAGCCATCTCCATATCTAATTGATAAAACTCTCCAGGTGATCTATCTGCTCTCGCATCCTCATCCCTAAAACAAGGAGCAATTTGATAATATTTATCAAACCCAGCTACCATAAGTAACTGTTTAAATTGTTGTGGAGCTTGTGGTAAAGCATAAAATTTACCTTTATATTTACGAGAAGGTACTAAATAATCTCTAGCACCCTCAGGAGAAGATGCCGTCAAAATAGGTGTTTGTATTTCTACAAACCCTTTTTCTTCCATAACATCTCTTAAATATCTAATAACCTTACTTCTAAATAAAATATTTTCGTGAACTTTAGGATTTCTTAAATCTAAATATCTATATTTTAATCTAACTTCCTCACTAACGTTGGTTGATGTAATAATTTCAAATGGTAGTTCATTGTTAGCTTTTCCTAAAACTTCAAAACTATCGACTAAAACCTCAATAGTTCCAGTAGAAATTTTCGGATTAAAGTTTTCTTCATCTCTCATACGAACCTTACCACTTAAAGTAACTGAAGATTCCTTAGTTAAACCATTAAAAATACTATCATCATTACTTACGATTTGTAAAATACCCGTTTCATCTCTAACATCGACAAATATAACTCCACCATGGTCACGAATATTTTCCACAAACCCACAAACCTTAACACTATTACCAATACTTTGTTCTGAAAGTTCATTAATATATTGTGTTCTATATTTCATTGCCTTACCTCTTTTCTATTTCTTTAGCCATCACATCTCTAGCTAAACTAGGGTTAGCTTTACCACCTGTTTTTTTCATAACCTGTCCAACTAAATAGTTTACCATATTAGTCTTACCATTTTTATATTGACTTATAACATCAGGATTTTCATCTAAAACCTCATTTGCAACCTTAACAATCTCGCCCTCATCAGTAATTTGTTTTAAACCTTTCTCAGAAGCAATATCATGTGGAGATTTACCAGTTTCTAAACTCTCAGTAAATACACCTTTAGCTTGCTGAGAAGAAATCTCTTTATCTTCAACCATTTTAATAAGTTCAGCTAAATGTGAAGGTGTTAATTTAGCTTCAGTAATAGTTATTTCCATTTTATTTAAATTACCTAATAAATTAGTTGTAATCCAATTAGATGCACTCTTAGGATTTGCTCCAAGTTCAATTGTTTTTTCAAAAAACTCAGCTACTGATTTTTCTTTAACTAAAATAGTCGCATCGTAATCAGAAACACCGTATTCATTTATATATTGTTCCTTTCTTTCAGAAGCCAGTCTTGGAATACTCTTTCTGATTTCTTCTAACCACTCTTTAGAAATTTTAAATTTTGGAATATTAGGTTCCACAAAATATTTATAATCAATCGCATCTACTTTACTTCTCATATAAACAGTTGTTCCAGATTCTTCATCCCATCTACGAGTTTGCTGAGGCATCTCATCGTATTTTCCGTCTTCTTTTAAATCAATTTGTCTTTGAATTTCATAATTTATCGCATCCCTAACTCCTCCAAAGGAATTAACATTCTTAATTTCAATTTTAGTTCCCCAGTTTTTAGAATCATTTTCATCTAAATTATCTTCCATAATAGACACATTGACATCACATCTAACTTGACCTTTTTTACTATCAGCCTCACTAATATCTGCATACTGATAAATACTTCTCATTGTCTCTAAAAAAGCTACCGCTTCATCAGCTGAATGAAAATCAGGCTCTGTAACAAGTTCAAGTAAAGGTACTCCTGCCCTATTATAATTAATTCTAGAAGAACTAGAACAATGGTCACTACTAGCCGCATCTTCTTCTAAATGTAAATTATTAATCCTAACACTTTTCTTTTCCCCATTTACCTCATATTCTAAATATCCATAACTTCCAATTGGAGCTGGTTTAGTCTCCTGAGTAATTTGAAATCCCTTAGGTAAATCAGGATAATAATAATTTTTTCTTTCAAAATATAAATATTCAGGCTGCGTACAATTTAAAATCATACTAGCCATTAAAGCAAGTCTAACAGCTTCTTTATTGACGGTAGGTAAAGTCCCAGGGAAAGCCATATCAACTGGTCTAATATTCGTATTAGCCTTTTCACTATAACCATTTATAGCCGAAGAAAAAACCTTAGTTTTAGTATTACTTATCTCACAGTGCATCTCTAAACCAATTAATACTTTATATCCCATTATTTAACCTCCCTTGCTATTTGATTTTTATAATCCATAGAACTCTCTATTGCATAAGCAATATTTAAAACATTTATATCATCATAGCATTTACCTGTAATATTAACTCCAACTGGTAAATTAGAAACAAAACCATTTGGAATAGTAATTGAAGGAAAACCACCAAAGTTACCGATTTGTAAATGATCCTCTAAAATAGCAGTATTTTTATCCAAAGCATCTTTAGAGCCTTCTAATTTTTTTGCAGGCCCACTTCCGACTGGTAAAATAACCGCATCATATTTTTCAAATAACTCATTCCACTTATCTACGACAAGTCTTCTAACTCTTTGAGCATTGTGGAAATATCTATCTTTATTTTCAGCTTGAAGCACATAAGAACCTATGACAAATCTTCTTTTAATAAGTGGTGAAAAACCTTTTGTTCTATAGTTTTTCATCTCGGTATCCCACTTATCACCTTCTGCTCTAGGTCCAAATATAAACCCAGTTAAATTACTCATATTACTAGTTGCTTCCGCACAAGAAATAACAACATAAACAGAAGGCACCGCATTAAGTAAAGTCATATCAACAGACTCCTCAGTAACTTCCATACCAAGTTCCTTACATTTTCTGGTAGTTTTCATAAAGTTCTCTAAATGAGCTTTAAGTTCATCATCCGCATTAGGATACATATTAATATCACATAATTCTTTTATATAACATAACTTCTTACCTTTAACCTTACCATCTATAGATTCATATAAATGTATATCTTTAGAATCCCATGAAGTCATATCATATTTATCTATTCCCTTCATTCCATCTACGACAATAGCCGCATCTTTAACACTTCTAGTTAAAGCACCACAATGGTCTAAACTACTGGCAAACGGAAATAATCCATAACGTGATATCATACCATAAGTTGGCTTATATCCAACAATACCACAGTAAGCTGCAGGTTTTCTAATAGAATCTCCAGTATCACTACCTGTCGCATAAGGATAAACACCAGCTGCTACCGCTGCCGCACTACCAGCAGATGATCCCGCACACATTCTAGTCTTATCCCATGGGTTAGTAACTATACCTGTATGACCAGTAGTTCCAGTTCCTCCCATACCAAACTCATCTAAAACAGTTTTATTAACTGCTACTGCTCCTTTTTTAGTTAAATTATCTATCGCTGTTGCTGTAAAAAATGGTACATAATCTTTTAAGGTATTAGAAGAGCCTGTACTTAAAATGCCTTTAGTACTATAATTATCCTTAATTCCATAAGGTATACCAGATAAAAGTTCATCAGTTACATTTACCTCTTTCACATCATCCATAATAGTCACAAAAGCATTACATTTATTTTGAATCTCATGTGATTTTTCTAAAGACTCTTTTATTAAATCTTTACTAGTAACTTTACCTTTAACTAAAGCCTCATGTATTTCCTCTATTGTTTTATCCATATAACTCATATTATCCCACCATCCTTGGCACTTCAACTTCGCCATCTACTGTCGAATCATCACAGTTAGAAAGCAAATCTTCTATCGGAATAGATTCCTCAGGCACATCTTCACGTAACTCATACTCAAAATTATCTAAGCAATGTGTCATCGGCTCCACTTTTTCTATATTTGGAATTTCATTAATAACATCAATAGTTTTATCAATAATTTCAAACTCATCTAAAACCATTTTATTTTCTTCTTCTGTAAGCCCTATTAATAACTTATCTGCATAATCGTCAACCATTTCTTTAGTAAACTTCTGCATAATATCGCCTCCATTATAATATACAAAAAAAAGATGGCGCCTAATGTAGGACTCGAACCTACGACCCAACGGTTAACAGCCGTTTGCTCTACCAACTGAGCTAATTAGGCAAAAATAATGGCGCCTGATGTAGGACTCGAACCTACGACCCAACGGTTAACAGCCGTTTGCTCTACCGACTGAGCTAATCAGGCAAATAAAGTGGCGCCTAATGTAGGACTCGAACCTACGACCCAACGGTTAACAGCCGTTTGCTCTACCAACTGAGCTAATTAGGCA
>CALVIB010000018.1 GCA_944329375.1 uncultured Bacilli bacterium
TTATGTAAAAATTGTGGGCATTAAGTCATTAAATTAATTTATAATCTATCTGCGTGCATTAAGTATTAAATTTAATCAAATTTCCCGAGTGAATTTAAAGTACTCAATAACAAAAAGAGATTATCATAACATAACCTCTACTTTATAATCATCCTTATCTTTCTTATAAATAGCAAGTTCCCTACCATCTTCATCTAAAAATAAAATTCTATTTGGATAATTACCTTTTAATCTAACTCCATTTAAAATCTTAAATTTTAAAATATTATCCACTTTAATTTTAGAAATATCCAAAACATCACTAATCTTAAGTAACTCATAATTACCACTTTTAACATCTTCTAAACTATAAGCGTCCTTAATATCAAAAACGCCTTGTTTAATTCTAATTAAATTACTCATCGTACCAATTACATTCAAATCATTTAAAATATCTCTAATTAAACTTCTAATATAAGTTCCTTTACTAACTAAACATTTAAATGTAAATTTATTTTTTTCAAAAGACAAAAGCTCAATTTTTTTAATAGTTACATTCTTCTTAGGTAAAACCACCTTTTCATTATTTCTCGCATATTCATAAAGCTTTTTCCCATTAACCTTTAAAGCAGAATAAATAGGAACCTCTTGGTCATAAGATTTTTTAAATTTTTTTAATACTTTCTCCAAATCATTCTTATCAACATAACATTCTTTCTTTTCTAATATATTACCATCTATATCTAAAGTATCAGTCCTAATTCCTAAAGTAACTTCAGCAATATATTTCTTTTCATCAGATGTAAGGATTTCATTTAATTTAGTATATCTATTTAAACAGAGAACTAAAACCCCTGTTGCGAGAGGATCTAAAGTTCCAGTATGACCAACTTTTTTAGTTCCAAAAAATTTACCTATAATATTTACAACATCTCTACTTGTATAACCTTTTTCTTTATTAATAACTAAAAGGCCATTACTTTCTAACTTCAAATATAGTCCCTTCTCTCGTATCCTTAATTACAATATTTTTACTAAGCAATTCTTCCCTAATGTTATCAGCTTTAGTATAATCTTTTTCCATTTTAGCTTTATTTCTTTCTTCTATTTTACTTAAAATATATTTTTTCAATTCTTCAGGAATTTCTTCATCATCAAACAAAGAAAGTGAAAGAACTGAATCAAAATCTTTAATTAAATAAAGTTTAGTATTACTATTTAAATCACTCTTAATTACATCATATAAAACTGTAAGCATCATAGATGTATTCATATCATTAGAAAATGCTTCTTTAAATTTATTTTGATATACTAAAGCTTTATCATAATCTATATTACCAGTAGAATTATCTTTAATATTTTTAATCTTACTTTTTAGTTTATTATAAGCATTTGTCGCCACATCTAAACTTTCTAAACTATAAACAAGTACCTTTCTATAATGTGACTGAAGACAAAAATATCTATAAACAATTGGGTCATAACCCTTTTCTATCAAACTATTTAAATCTTTAGAATCACCTTTAGATTTACTCATCTTACCAGATTTATCATTCAAAAACTCCATATGTACCCAATAATTACACCACTTATGACCTAAATAACATTCAGATTGAGCAATCTCATTAGTATGATGAGGAAAAATATTGTCAACACCTCCACAATGAATATCTAAATGTTCACCTAAATTTTGTATTGCAATTGCTGAACACTCTATGTGCCAACCAGGATACCCATATCCAAAAGGACTATCCCATTTAAGTTCTTGGTCTTTAAACTTCGAATTAGTAAACCATAAACCAAAATCAAATGGATTTTTTTTATTATTATCTATATCGACATCATCACGAACAGCCACAAATAAATCATTCTTGCTTCTTCCAGAAAGTTTATAATAATCTTCATATTTAGATGTATCAAAATATATATTTCCACCTGACTCATAAGCATAACCTTCATCAAGTAACTTACTAATCATTTTAATATAAAAATCTATATTTTCAGTAGCTGGACTTATAATATCTGGTTTCTTAATATTAAGTCTTTCTAAATCTTTAAAAAAGGCATCGGTATAAAATTTAGCTATATCCAAAACAGATTTATTTTCCTTTTTAGCCGCAGTCATCAACTTATCTTCTCCAGTATCACTATCACCAGTCAAATGTCCAACATCAGTAATATTCATACATCTTTTAACATTATATCCTAAATATCTAAGACCTTTTTCTAAAATATCCTCAGAAATATAAGTCCTTAAATTTCCAATATGAGCATAATAATAAACCGTTGGCCCACACGTATACATCGTAACCATATTGTCATCATAAGGAATAAATTCTTCTACTTTTTTTGAAAGTGTATTATATAATTTCATTTCCATCACCTTATATAAAATTATATCACATAAACCTTATTTTTTAACCATAATTCATAACGTAAATTTGACATTTATTAAAATCATGATATAATAAGCCATGCTTTAAAAAGGAGGATATTATATGCTGAAAACCGATGAAATAAATATTGAATACTTACAAAATTTACTAAATGGAATAATAAAAACACATAGCTTCAAAAAAGTTCATAGTCCAATAATCAAAACAAAATTAACCAAAAAAGAAAAAATCAAATTTGCCCTTGACTATTATGATACCTTTGGAGCAATAAGTTTATTAACCATTTTACAAAAAACAGCTAGTGAAAACCGTGAACTAAAAAAATTAATAGTTGAATTTATGGCACGTTTTAACTTATTAAAACCATATCCTAGTTCAGAATATGAATACATCAACAGCTTTTCAAATCTTAATATAATTGACCAAAGAATGAGAAGTTTAAACGCTGCTAGTATAACTAGAGAATATAATTATCAAAATTGGTTAGAGCCATTCGATGAAAATACAATATTCGAAGTAACCAAGGCCAAACATCCATCAATTCATGTTTATTTAGATAATAATGGTAACCCTATTAAATTTGACAAAGAGCGAGCATCTAAGGTAAAATTAGCTATTGTCAATGAAGGAATTATTCCAGCTAGATGTATTGTTGAAAATGGGTATCCTTATGAAGCAAAAGAAAATTTAAAAGAATATATAAATCATTTAAAAACATTAAGGAGGTAAACAAATGAAAGAACAAGAATTAATAGAGATTAAACAAGTATGTAAATTAATTAATGAAAAAGCCAAAGGTAAATTACGTAAAAAAGATAAAATTGCTTTTGCATATCAATATTGGAATATAACTGACCAAGATATTGTTGATTTATATAATTATTTAGCTCAAAATCAACCTAGAAACTCAGTTAACTTTGCTAGAACGCTTGGAGACTTTATGGATAATCAAGGAATTACACCATATAGAAAATTTTATAGTAGTTTCTTTGAAGAAAATATAAATACTATTATGAAAGCCACTACTCCAATTAAAACAAATGGTAACTGGTTAAGTTTATACAATCTTGAAGCAGAATTTAACGCTAAATCAACCCATTCTAATCCTATTATATATAGTTATTTAACGCCTAATGACAATATAATTAAAATCGATAAAGGAAGAGCTAAACAAATCTTAGGAATATTAATGGAAAATGATATCCCAACCGCCAAATGTATCGTTACTGGTAGTTTTCCTTATTATGTTAAAGATGAAATGAGTTCTTATATTAAAAGATTAAAAAAATAAATCGTAACTTGAAAATGTTGCGATTTTTTTAACTTCAATAATCTCCACTAAATGATTAATATTAAATTTTCCATTCATCAATAATTTTATCTGAAATAATTTTTTCAAACGTTTGTTTGCTATTAAAATGCACTTTCCTTTTATAAAAAAACAGTCAACTTTTTTAATAGACTGATTATATATAAACTCTAACTTTTCCAAAATTCTATATATAAAACTCAAAGCTAAAGTAAATTCCTAAAGTGGTGCGGGCGAAGGGACTTGAACCCCCATGCCGCAAGGCGCTAGATCCTAAGTCTAGTGCGTCTACCAATTTCGCCACGCCCGCATTTAAATGGTGGACCCTGATGGACTCGAACCATCGACCGTCCGGTTATGAGCCGGATGCTCTAACCAACTGAGCTAAGGGTCCAACTAAACTGACTTCTATATAATATCACATTAATAAATAATATGCAAGAAGTAAGTTAAAAATTTATACTTTATTTATCATATTTAATAAATTTATTTTAAACTTATCTTTATCAGAGTGTTCTTTTGAAAGCATAACACCCTTATAAGTAACAAGTTCAGATTGATGACCTTCGCTTAAAATATCCTCAGGAGATAATGTAACTAGAGTAACACTTTTGCTCTCGTCATTAACTTCATAGTGAAGTTTAACCTCACCATGTACCTTAGCAAATAAAGCATCAGTAGGAAGGTTGACTTCATATTTTTTAATATTGTCTTCTTCAGCCACAACAGTACCTAAAAATTCCCCAGCTTTAATCTTAGGGTAATATTCAAAATACAATTTTTTAAAAGCTAGCATATTATATTTTTTCAAAGCACTTTCTAACTTTTTAAACTCATTTTCATTTTGATAACCAAAAACGTATTTTTCCATGGCTGTCATCCTTTCCTATGTGGCATACTATACTATTATTATAGTATCATATATATAATAATAAATCAAACAATAATCACATATTAGCTAAAATTTGACAAGCATTTAACAAAGCTAAAGAAAACTAGGAAAAACCTAGCTTTCATTTCCAGTTTTAACATACCCCTCTTTAATAAGCGAAGTATCATCACAACTAGCCCACTTAGTATCAACCTTATTATTTAAAAACTTACTTCGTGACCTATAATAAGTAACATTTTTATAAACTGGCTCATTAGTATATGTAACTTGTGTCTTACGGCACTTTACCATATTATTATATGTTCCTGCATTATTATAACTAGATGCACATACATATTTTATATTACCATTATAAACAACCCTTACAGCATTGTCTTCTATAATCTTTGTATGCATAACTCTTTTTGTTCCGCTTTGAACTTTGCTTACCTTTGTTTGTACTTGAACTGTACTAGTTTCTTTAATCTTCTTAGTACTCCAACTTGACCAATCTCCATATGCCCAAGTATCATCAAGATTTTTTACGAATTCGCACCTTGCGGTGCTGGTACTGGGAAACTGCGAACCATCTAAACCCATATGAAGTATAATATAATCATCTTTATCAGTACATGATAAATTAACCTTCATCGTATATTCCTCAGCTTCCTTGGTAACTTCTATATATGATTCATTATTATTACAAGTTCTATTATTACTATCACTAAATTTTACCAATAATTTATTTTCATACATTTCCCCTAAAGTCATTTTAACTTTATCCCCGGTATTTTTAGGAAGCCTTGATGATGTAAAATAACCACTACCTGCCGTAGCCATCGCAAGTAAATTATTATTAAAATTATCATTGCCACTAATATTTTCTTTAACCTTTTCATCAACATAATTTGTTACAAAACCTTTAGTTGGAAAAAGCATCATAAGAACAAATATAAATAAAACAACCAAGACAATTTTAATAAAAATACTTTTAAGTGTTTGTTTTTTTTCTACATCTTCCGCATCATACATATCCTCATCCCCCTTTCAGATATGTGAATTATATTAACACATTCATACACAAAAGTCAAACTAAAGGTAACAAAATTAAACAATAAAACTATTCTATTTTAATTTGTACAAGCATACACCCTCTATTTCCATAAGCACTTTTAAACTCTATAACATCTTTATTATGACTTAATGTTTGTATACTTGCTTCTCTTATAATACCAGTACCTATACCATGAACAATTAAAACAACTTCATTTCCCATTTTTTTATTGTCTAAAATAAAATCATTAATTGCTACTCTCGCACTATCTCTATCATAACCATGTAAATCAAGCTTTGGTAACCTGTCTATAAAAATCACTTCATCAATTGTCATATTTAAATCCTTTCATAAATTATTTTAATTCTTCTAACATTTTTTAATTTTATCAATATCTACAAAAAATAAATCAATTCCTCTATTTTTCAACTTAAAGGAATGAACCATAATATATCTCAATCTTTAATCGTAAAATATGTGGGTCATTTTTTACCACGTTCATGGTTAGCCATAAGTTTTTCATCATCAATGATATCAAAAAATACACCCTTTATATAATATAAATAACCTGTTTCAACCTTCATTTTATCAACCTCCGATTATACCTTATAAACATTTTTATTAAAAATATTTACATATCCATATTGTAATATTATCTTTTATTTTTGATGTATCAAATATATCACAAACAAGCGTTCTTGTAAATAACTTTTTGCAAACTTTTTCGTTTTTTTCTTATTAAAAAAAGAAAACCCCATCATCTTATAATGGAATTTTCAACATTTTCTCACGGAATCATTTATTACTCGCACCATCCGTAAGCGAGAAACATTTACTACATTTTTAAATGCAATAACAGTATACAAATATATTATATGTATTAATGATATCATTCATTATTTATTTCTGATTGTGCGGATGCTAAAATAGCAACTGGAACTCTATAAGGAGAACAAGAAACATAATCTAAACCTATTTCATTAAAAAAATCAATACTATCCTCATTACCACCATGTTCTCCACAAACACCTAATTCTATTTTCTTGTTAGAATTTTTTGCCAATTTTATAGCCACCATCATAAGTTTACCAACACCATCTTTATCAATTTTCTTAAAAGGATCAAACCTCAAAATACCTTTTTGATAATAATCATTAATAAAAGCGCCAGCATCATCTCTGGAAAAACCAAATGTCATTTGCGTTAAATCATTAGTTCCAAAACTAAAGAAATCTGCTTCTTTAGCAATCTCATCCGCATTAATCGCACTTCTTGGAACTTCTATCATTGTTCCAATTTTATATTTAATTTCATTATTTTTATCTAACCTTTTAGCCACATCTAAAATAATACTTTTTAAATATTTAAATTCATTAATATCTCCAACTAAAGGAATCATAATCTCAGGTTTAACTTTAATTCCCTGTTTCATTACCTTTTTAGCTGCTTTAAATATAGCCGTTGTCTGCATAACCGCAATCTCAGGATAGACAATAGAAAGCCTACATCCTCTAAGTCCCATCATCGGATTAAACTCTTTTAAAGAATCTATTTTTTTACTCAAAGAACTAACACTAACATTTAAACTACTTGCAAGTTCTTTAATTTCTTCTTCTGTTTTAGGTAAAAACTCATGTAACGGCGGGTCCAAATATCTAATAGTTAAAACCTTTCCATTAGCCGCTTTAAATAGTCCTTCAAAATCTTTAGTTTGCATACCTAATAAAACAGTTAAAGCCTCAATTCTTTCTTTTTCATCTGGAGCAACTATCATCTTTCTAATAGCAAATATTTTATCCTTTTCAAAAAACATGTGCTCAGTCCTACATAAACCAATACCTTCAGCCCCAAAATTAAATGCTACATCTGCATCTTTAGCCGTATCCGCATTAGCTCTAACCTCTAATCTCTTATATTCTTTAGCCCACTTTAACATCGTTAAAAATTTATCACTCAAACCATTTTGAACAGTTTCCATAACCCCTTCATAAACATTACCAGTTTGACCATCTAAAGAAATATAATCATCCGAAGTATATTTTTTACCATTTATAACCATAACTTTCTTTTTCTCATCAACCATAGCATTTTCGCAGCCACTTACACAGCACTTACCAATACCTCTAGCTACAACTGCCGCATGAGAAGTCATACCACCTCTAACTGTTAAAATACCATCCGCATATTTCATAGCTTCGATATCCTCAGGAGATGTTTCTTCTCTAACTAAAATAGTTTTAATTTTTTTATCATATTTTTCTTTAACCTCTAAAGTATTAAAACATATTTGTCCAGATACAGCTCCGGGAGAAGCTGGCAAACCTTTAGTAATTGGTTTTATTTTAGACAAAACATCACTATCAAAACTCTGGTGTAACATACCATTTATATCTTTAGTATCAAGTCTCATAAGTGCTTCTTTTTTACTAATTAATCCTTCTAAAGCTAAGTCCATAGCAATATTTAAACTAGCCATTGGTGTTCTTTTACCATTTCGCGTTTGTAACATATAAAGCTTACCATTTTCTACTGTAAACTCCATATCTTGCATATCCTTGTAATGCTTTTCTAAAAGTTTACTATAATCCTTTAATTCATTATAAATCTTAACATTATCCTTTTCTAATTTATCAATAGAAAGTGGTGTCCTAACACCTGCTACTATATCTTCTCCTTGGGCTTTAACTAAATACTCTCCATATAACTTATCTTCTCCGTTAGCAGGATTCCTCGAAAAAGCCACACCTGTTAAAGAAGACTCAGATAAATTACCATAAACCATCTCTTGAACATTAACAGCTGTTCCTAAATTATCAGAAATATTATTCATCTGTCTATAAATAATAGCTCTTTTATTATGCCAAGACCTAAATACCGCTGTAACGGCCTGCATAAGTTGAAGTAATGGCTCTTTAGGAAATTCCTCTTTAACTAATTTTTTATATAAATCTTTAAAAGTTTCAGTCAAAGCCACCATATCATTAGCTGTTAAATCCAAATCATTTTTAACCCCTTTATTTTCTTTATATTTAGTCAAATATTCTTCAAACTTATCTTTACCTTTACCTTTAACTACATCAGCAAACATCATAATTAGCCTTCTGTAAGAATCATAAATAAATCTCTTACTATCTTCATCTTTAGCTAAAGAAGATGCAATTTCATCATTTAAACCTAAATTTAAAATAGTATCCATCATCCCAGGCATACTGATAGGCGAACCACTTCTAACTGATAAAAGTAAAGGGTTATTAATATCCCCTAATTTTTTGCCAGTTTTTTCCTCTATTTTTTTAATTCCTTTTAAAATCTGTTTTTGAACATCTTCATTCAATAACTCGCCATCACTAAAATATAAATTACAAGCTTCAGTTGTTACTGTAAGTCCATATGGTACAGGAAGACCCATATTAGTCATTTCTGCTAAATTAGCCCCTTTACCACCTAATAAATTTCTTAAATCTTTATTACCTTCATCAAATAAATAAACATATTTTTTCATTTAAAAAGCCTCCTTTTAATTCTTATGAGCTCTAGGATGAGCACTCAAATAAACTTGCCTTAATCTTTCATTAGAAACATGTGTATAGATTTGTGTTGTCGATAAGCTTTCATGCCCTAATAAATCTCCAACACTTTTTAAATCAGCTCCATCATTTAACATATGTGTCGCATAAGTATGCCTTAAAGTATGTGGCGAAACGTGTATATTTATTCCAGCCTTTTTAGCATTATCTGTCACTATACTTCTAATCTCTCTTTCATTTAATCTATCACTTTTTTTCCCAATTAATAAATAAGAACTATCCCTATGATTCATCTTTAAATATTTATCTAATAATTTTTCACATTTACTTCCATAATAAACATATCTTTCCTTATTACCCTTACCTAATATCAATATCTTTCTATCATTAAAATCAATATCGTTTAATCTTATATTCGCAAGCTCACTAACTCTAACTCCTGTAGAATAAAGCATTTCTAATATTAAAGCATCTCTTAAACCATATTTATTACTAGTATCAGGATAATTTAATAACTTTTCTAAATCATCATAATTTAAATAATTAGGTAAAGTTTTTTCTAATTTTGGATTACTTATTAACCTCATAAAATTATCTTTAATAATGTCTTCACTTTCTAAATATTTAAAATAACTTTTTAAAGAACTTACTTTTCTAGATATTGACCTATTACTGTATTTATTTTCATATAATTTTCTTAAATAATCTCTAACTAAATCAATATCAATATTATTATCTAAAGCAAAATCATAAAATTCGGTTAAATCTTCTTTATAACTTTTAATAGTATAATCAGAAAATCCTCTTTCATATTTTAAATAATCTAAAAATTTATAAACATTGTTCATATCTTCACCTACATTAAATAGTATACCACAAATAAGAAAAAACAAATAAACTTTTTAAGCCTATTTGCCTTAGTTAACACTTTAATTAATCATTTAAAATTTATTTATTTTTTTAAATTATACTTAACCATTACCTTATCTAATTTTGCTTTACCATTATCAGATAACTCTGTTAAAGGTAATCTAGGAACTCCAAAATTATATCCCATCTCATTTAACGCATACTTAACAGGTATAGGATTTACCTCACAAAATAAAGCTTCACACATATCAGTAATATTTACCTGCATATCCCCAGCTTTTTCATAATTACCATTCCAAAAACTATCAAGCATTTCCACTGTATATTCTGGCATAACATTAGATAAAACCGAAATTACCCCTTTACCACCTAAAGATAAAATAGGAATAACCTGGTCATCATTACCAGAATAAATAGCAAAATTCTTACCACACATCCTAGCTATTTTGGCTACCTGTGATATATCCCCACCAGCTTCTTTAATACCTACAATATTATCTATCTTAGATAACTCTAAACAAGTTTCAGGTAATATATTAACCCCTGTTCTAGAAGGAACATTATATAAAATAATTGGAATAGATACCTCACTAGCAATCATTTCATAATGTTTAATTAAACCATTTTGTGTAGCTTTATTATAATAAGGAGTTACTATAAGTAAACCATCAACTCCAACTTCTTCTGCATATTTACTCATTTTAATAGCTTGAAATGTATTATTAGAACCAGTTCCTGCAATAACTTTTATTCTACTATTAACTTTATCTACAGTATACTTAATTAACTTTTTCTTTTCTTCTTCACTCATACAAGCAGATTCTCCAGTTGTTCCACATACAATAATTGCATTCACACCTGCTTTAATTTGATTTTCTAATAGTTTTCCATATTCTTCATAATTAATATCATTCTCTATAAATGGTGTAGCAATAGCTGTTCCAACACCTTTAAATATTTTCATTTAATCAACCTCCAAAATCATTTTATCATAAAATTATACTATTTCCTTTTTCCAAAAATACTCACTAAAATATAAAAATCCCCAAAATATTCAAAAAAATATTTTTATACCAAAATCAAAAATAGTCTTCCAAATTTTTTGTTACTTATACACCCTTTTTACTATTCTTTATAAAAATTTATTTGAAACACAAAAAGAAAAAACTGTTATCTCGTTTTTTCTTTATTATTTTCTGTATAAATATCCGGATTAAAAAGTAGCAATTGATTTATAGAATCTTTTTTTCTAATTCTTCTTCTAACTTTTTTCATATGATTCGATTCACCATTTCTATTCATATCAGATAAAGGAGTAACATCCGAAACCATATCCCTAACTTTTTCCAAATCATAATTTCTTCTTCCAACTTCAATTCCTCTAATAGTCTTATATCTCATAAATTCTTTTCTAAGCTTTACTTCAGCTTGCCACAAAGTACTTTGAGCATCTTTCTCATTAGAATTTTTAAGCATTAAGTAATTACTTAATGCACTTCTAAAATATTCATTAGTATATCTCCTTGTAGAGATATAATTTAAAAACTCAGAGTCCGTTTCTATTCTTTTTAAAAAATATCTCATATAATCATTAATATCATTTTTAGAAACCATAGTTTTACCTCTATTTTTAGAAGCCAAAGTTTTAATAAAATTCATATCACTATATATAATCTCAGCTAGTTTTATTGTTCCAGAACTTTTATATTCAATAGTAAAAAAACCATCTTTATAACCACCAAAAACCACATTCAAAGCTCTTTCTAATTCTTCGCCATTTTTAAAATTAGAAGTAAACATATCAATCTCTGTCAAAGTAAAAGCTTTTCTATGGCTTCCATCTTTAAAATCCATTTCCAATAATTTCTTACCACCATTTTTATAATTATAAACAAGTTTATATCTATCCGCCATTTAAATCACCACAATTATTATAACAAGAAATTCAAAATATTCAAAATTAACCTCACAATTAACTGTGAGGTTATTCAAAAGTCCATTCAGAAACTTCTTCCATATCGATGCCATACTTTCTAATATAATCATGATGTTTCATAAGCTTATCTTCCATTTCCTTAATAACAGATAAACCCACATTACCTAAATCGAGACTATTAATCATATCAATTACTAAATGATATCTATCTATCTTATTTAAAACTCTCATATCAAAAGGAGTTGTAATTGTTCCTTCTTCTTCATATCCATGAACTATCATATTTTTATTATGTCTAAAATAAGTAAATTCATAAATTAATGAAGGATATCCATGAAAATTAATAATAATTGGTTTATCTTTAGTAAATATCTTATCATATTCTTCATCACTAAGCGATTTAGAATACTCTAAAGATTTTTTAAGGCACATTAAATCTACCACATTGACAAATCTTACATTTATATCAGGAAATTTTTCTTTAAATAATTTAACTGCCGCAACCCCTTCTAACGTAGGACAGTCCCCAATAGATACCATAACTATATCAGGATTATCATCAGAAATAAAATCCCATATAGCTAAACCTTTATCAAATTCCTCCTTAGCTTCCTTCATAGAAAGCCACTGTAAAGATGGATGTTTAGAAGCCACAATCGTATTAATTAAATTCTTACTTTTCATACATTCATCAAAACAAGTAATAAGCATATTCGCATCAGCTGGTAAATACATTCTAACAATACTATCTTTTTTAGTAGCCATATGATTTAAAAAACCTGGCTCTTGATGAGTATAACCGTTATGGTCTTGTTGCCAAACATTAGAAGTCAAAATATAATTAAGTGAAGAAATATCCCTTCTAAATTTCAAATTTTGACACACTTTAAGCCATTTGGCGTGCTGGCTAGCCATAGAATCAATTACTCTAATAAAAGATTCATAACTGACAAACACCCCGTGATGGCCAGTAAGTAAATAGCCTTCTAATAAACCTTCGCAAAAATGTTCTGATAAATAACTATCCATAATCTTACCATCTTTACTCAAATATTCATCAGTATCTTTAATATCTTCTTGCCAGTCCCTATTAGTAACTTCAAACATTTCATAAAGTCTATTACTCATTGCCTCATCTGGACAAAATAACCTAAAATTATCATTAAGTTTATAAACATCTTTGATATATTTACTAAGCTCTAACATATCTTGAGTTTTAAACTTACCTCTTTTATCAAACTTAACTTCTAAATCAAATCTATCAGGTAATTTAATTATCCTTCTAAGTAGACCACCATTCGCATTAGGATTAGCTCCCATTCTATATTTACCAGTAGGAATAATTTCCTTAATCTCCTCATTTAATTTACCATTTTCGTCAAACAATTCTAAAGGCTTATAACTTCTAAGCCAGTCTTCTATCTGTTTAATATGACTATCACTATCAGGTAGTATAGGTACTTGATGAGCTCTAAATGTACCAGCTATTTTCTTTCCATCAACAACCTCTGGTCCTGTAAAACCCTTAGGTGTTTTAAGAATAATCATTGGATATAAAGTCTTATCATACTTACCACTTTTAATCATTTTAATTTCTTCTAAAACTCTATCTAAAGTATAATACATTTTTTTGTGCAAAGTCATAATATCCTTAGCTTCAACTAAATAAGGGTGCCAACCCAAACCATAAAAATAACTTCCTAACTCTTTTTCACTCATTCTTCCAAATATAGTTGGGTTACTAATTTTATAACCATTTAAATTTAAAATAGGTAAAACAATTCCATCTGTTTTAGGATTAATAAACTTATTACCATTCCAAGAAGCCGCAAGTGGGCCAGTTTCTGCTTCCCCATCACCAATAACACACGCTACTATCAAATCAGGATTATCTAAAACAGCCCCAAAAGAATGCGCTAAAGAATAACCGAGTTCCCCTCCTTCGTGAATAGAGCCAGGTGTCTCGGGCGCCGCATGACTAGGAACACCACCAGGAAAAGAAAATTGTTTAAAAAACTTCTTTAATCCTTCCTCATCTAAAGTAATATCAGGATAAATTTCAGTGTAAGTTCCCTCTAAATAAACATTAGATAAAGGACTATTCCCCCCATGACCAGGACCAGAAACATAAATCATATTTAAATTATTATCTTTAATTAATCTATTCAGATGAGCATAAATAAAATTTTGTGATGGAACAGTTCCCCAGTGTCCAACAATCTTCTTTTTCAAATCTTCTTTTCTAAGCACTCTTTTTAAAAGAGGATTATCCAATAAATATAATTGACAAGCAGATAAATAATTAGCTGCTCTAAAATATTTATCTAAAATCTCTATTTTTTTTGAAATATCATCCATTTAAAATTCCCCCTTTACATATTTCTAATAAGTTTAAATATCTCCACTACAACTAAAGGAGTTAAAGAAAGTAAAGTAACAATAACCCATTCACTAAAATTCAAACTAACTAACGAAAAGAAATTAGCTATAGGTGGCACTAAAACAACAAACATTAAGATAATGAATGAAGCAAACATTGCTATATAAAGATATTTGTTCTTTGGATGTTTTTTAGAAAAAACTGATAAAGTAGAAGAGTGCTGATTAAGAGCATGGACAATCTGTGATAAACATAAAACCAAAAACGCCATAGTAATTCCATCTTTATAACCATTTTTCACGCCAATTATATAAGCTATTAAAGAAATAAGAGCTAATAAAATTCCATAAAAAACAACTCTTGTTACTAATCCTTTTTCAAACAAACTTCCTTCTTTTACTGGCTTTTTCTTCATATCATCAGGATTTTCTGGGTCCACCCCTAAAGCTAAAGCAGGAAGTGTATCAGTTACTAAATTAATAAATAAAATATGTACTGCCATTAATGGTACTGATAAATTAAACACTACTGAAAAGAATACCACCAAAACTTCCGCAATATTTCCAGAAAGTAAAAACTGTATAACCTTTTGAATATTACTGTAAACCCTTCTGCCTTCTTTAACTGCCACTTCTATTGTCGTAAAATTATCATCTAAAAGGAGCATATCAGCAGCTTCCTTAGCTACATCTGTACCAACCTTACCCATTGCAACTCCAATATCAGCTTGTTTTAAAGCAGGTGCATCATTAACTCCATCACCAGTCATTGCGCAAACTTCCCCATTAGCTTTATAAGCTTTAACAATTCTTAATTTATCTTCAGGAGCAACTCTCGCAAAAACAGTAATTCTTGGAGCTTTTTTAATAAGTTCTTCATCACTTATACTATGTAATTCTTCTCCAGTCATAACTAAATCATCATCACTATAAATACCTAATTTTTTCGCAATCGCTTTAGCTGTTAATCTATGATCGCCAGTAATCATTACTACCTTAATACCCGCTTCTTTAAATGTCTTAATCGCAGACATAACTTCTTCTCTAGGTGGATCTATCATAGAAGAAATACCGATAAAAATCAAATTATCTTCAACATTATCCCCTTCTTTATAAATAGTATCCACATTTTTATAGGCAAACCCTAAAATTCTATAAGCTTCTGATGAAAGTTCTTCACATTTATCTAATATTTTTACCTTAATCTCATCAGTTAATAAAATAACCTCATTATCCTTTAAAATATATGAGCAAAGTTCTAATAATTCTTCCAAAGCCCCTTTGGTATAACATACATGCTTACCATTAACCTCACAAATAACTGACATTCTTTTTCTAACAGAATCAAAAGGTTGTTCAAAAACCCTATTAAATTTAGTATTAAATAAATCATTATTTTCTTTTTTAACATACTCAAGCAAAGCCACTTCCGTAGGGTCTCCTGTAGAAGATTTGTTTAAAGAAGCATTATTACATAACATGCACCCAAGTAAAAATTCATTAGGAATATTTCCTTCTTTATTTAAAATAAACTCATCATAAAATAAAGTTTTAACCACTGTCATCTTATTTTGGGTAAGTGTTCCTGTTTTATCTGTGCATATCACACTCGCACTACCTAAAGTCTCCACCGCTGGAAGTTTTTTAACCAAAGCATTTTTTTTAGCCATCCTTTGAACCCCTAAAGCCATAACAATAGTTGCCGTAGCAGGCAGTCCTTCAGGAATAACTGAAATAGCTAAAGAAATAGAAATCATTAAAAGAGAAATAATATCTTTGCCATATAATAAACCAATAATAAAAATCAAAATACTTACTATAATTCCAACAATACTCAAAGTCTTACCCACCGCTTCTAATTTTCTTTTAAGTGGCGTATCTAACTCATCTGTATTCTCAAGCATATGAGCTATTTTTCCGACTTCGGTATTCATGCCCACACTTGTAACAACACCTAAACCCGTACCATAATTAACTATTGTAGATGAATATGCCATATTCACTCTATCGCCTAAAGCAAGACCATCTTTTAAAATAGCTAAAGCATCTTTATTAACCGCTTCGCTCTCTCCAGTTAAAGCCGACTCATCTATCATAAGTTCGTTATCTTTAAATAATCTTATATCCGCTGGCACAATATCCCCAGCTTCTAAAAATACAATATCGCCGATAACTAAATCAGCAGAATGAATATCTTGTGCTGAACCATCTCTTATAACCGTTGCCATAGGTGCATTCATATTCCTTAAAGCTTCTACTGCATCGGCTGCTTTTTTCTCTTGAAAAATGCTTATAACCGCATTAATTACAATAATAATTAATATAACTATACCTTCAGCAGCTTCCCCTAAAATAAATGATAAAATAGATGCAATAAATAAAATAATTATCATTTTATCCGTAAGCTGACCGATAATCATCTTAAAAATAGAAATTTTTTTACTTTTATTTATAACATTTTTACCATTTGTTTGAAGTCTTTTTAAAGCTTCCTCTTTAGTTAAACCCTTTTCACTAGTACTTAACTCTTTAAATAATTCTTCTTTACTTTTTGTGTATGCCTTCAAATTATCATCACCTTATTATAATTTTAACACATCACAAAATAAAAAAGAAGTCATTTTCTGTATCAAATAACTCCTTTACACCTTTATAAAGCAATTTTATATAACTCTCTATCCATCACATTAAAAATAACCTCTTTAACCTCGTAATTAGCCCCAATAGAAAGTGATATCATATCTAATGTTTCCTTAGAAATATCCTGATTAACCGAACTATTTAAAATTTCTTCATTAAAATTTAAATACATATTTCCATCTTTGACCTCACTAGATACAAGCTTAGTCCCATCATTTAAAAAACTCATCAAATTCTTATTTGGATTAAAATTACTTGCTAGCTCATCTATAATAATACTAACCTTATCCCTATCATCATTGACATATTTAGTAACTGGCACATAATAATAGTTATCACTTATCTGATTAATATAATAAACAGTTACATCCGTAATATCTTTAGTACTAGTTAAATCAAACTCCTTATTTATTCCAAATGTTTTATCCAAAGTAGAAGGTAAATTAATCTTAGTTTTAGGTAATTTAGTTAAAATATCTCCTTCAACATATATAATAACCCCATCAACCTTATCAATTGAAGTTAAAGTATAAACAATAGATTCCACCATTTTTTCTTCTAATTTTTCTGAAATATTTAATAAATCTTTAGAAAAATCTACCTTTAAAATTCCATTTTCATAACTTAAATTCAAAACTTCTGTATTAGGTGGAATAATCGCACTAAAACCACTAGGAATTTTACTATCCATCCCACCAATAGTTAAAACTTTAATTAATTGTCTAGCTTTATTTTCAATATTAGTATCATTTAAAGCTACACTAGTCAAAGCCACATAACTATTTTGGTCCATTAAAAATATAGGTGAACTTTCAATGTTTGTATTAACATATTCTAATTCTTCTTTTATATCTAAACTATTTTCATTAGCAGGAATAATATATATTAAAAACATTGCAAACAAAGCTAAAGAAGATAAAATAATTTTCCTAATTGATATTTTTTTAAGCATACACTTCACCCATTTAAAACATATGAAAAAAAGGCCTGATTTATGACCTTTTATAATGAAAGTTCTCCAAGTCTAAGTAGCTCAATAACTGCTCCCGCACGGCCCTTAACACCAAGCTTTTGCATCGCATTTGATATATGATTTCTTACTGTTTTATCACTAATTTTTAATTTATCTGCTATTTCAACAGTAGTGTAATTTTGAATAAGCAATTCAAAGACCTCACGTTCCCTTTTAGTTAAAATGCCCTTTTTCATAAATTCCCTCACTTTCCTAAGGCGGGATGGTTTATATTTACTCATATTATTGTATGCTTAGTAAATATATAAGTGAAAGGAAAATAACCCAAAAAAAGAAAGCTTAACATTATAAACTTTCTAAAGTTATTCTTTTAACTTTTGAATTTTTTCCAAACTTAAACCAGTTACTTCGGCTATTTCTTTAATATCCATATTCTTATTAAGCAATTTCTTAGCTATTTCAACTTTTTCTAATACCTTGCCATCTTCAAATCCTTCTCTCCTACCTATTTCTTTAAAAGTATTATTTGTCTTCTTCATATCTTCCTCAGCTGTCAAAAACTCCTTGTATTCCCTATTATCATTTAAAGATTCAATCTTCTTTTTAAATTCACTCATATATTCATCGCCTTTTCCTATCTTTTTAAGTTCTTCTTTATTAAAATCTAAGATGGCTAAAAACTCGTATTCTTTATCTCCACTATACCATAATTCTCTTATTTTATCCATATTATATTCAAAAATACTAAAATTATCTACAAATTTAATTTCTGTCTTTTTATCTACTAGTAAATACTCCCCTAATATTAAATATTTCCGTGGTAAACCCCATGTAAAATTAATTTGAATAACCTCATTCATATCTAAATAATTTTCTCCTATTTTAACTTCTTCACTATACTTACTCCCTGCATATCCAAAATTTCTCCTATGCACTCCATCATAAAATCCCGAATTAACCTCTATATTAATTAACCTATTATCCACCTTAACCAAAACATCTAATATCTGTCCTTTCGCATATATATTTTCTTTTATCTTCTCTGGTGCATGAATTTCTATAATTTCTATTTTAATCTTTAAACATCTTTCAATTAATGTCTTAAGTAAAAAAGTATTATTTTCATTACAAAATATTGCTTTAAATACATTGTCATTCTTAGCTGTAAAAAATTTATCTTTATTATCCATTATCTTCTCCTTTCACTCCTACATATATTAATATACGTCTTTTTAATAATCTTTCCTTTTAATCAATGAACAAAATGTCAAAATAAATTTTGACATTAGCTTACCTCACGGTAAGCTCTTTCTACTTCATAGCAGCCTTAGGC
>CALVIB010000019.1 GCA_944329375.1 uncultured Bacilli bacterium
CGTGTAAAAACCCGACTTAAAGATTAAATTATTTTACAACTTAACCTGGTGTATCGGCAACCTCACACATCTAAGCACGTCACACACTCAATAATATACACTAAAAAAATATGAAAATCAATACTTTTTTAGTACTTTTTCAAAAAAAAGTAAACCCTAAAAGCCTACTCTTCCTCAGTAATTATCTCATATTTTTCTAAAACATAATGACCATCTTTTTTAACAAATAAATATTTATATCTTGTTCCAACATTTTTTAATTCATCAAAATCATTTTCATAATTAGCTGATAACTTAGTCAAATCAATATCTTCTCCATATGAAGTAGTATGCATATAATCTTTAGAATCATAAACTCTATTAACACCAAATGGGTCAGTTGTAATATAATCAGTCCTTTCAGGATTATAATACAGTTTATTTAAAATAAGTTCTATCTTATTATCTTTTCTCTTTATACTATTTACTTTAGTATAAATAGGCTTAGTACTTATTCCTCCATGAGCGTGCTCTCCTGTGTAAACAAATTTATTACTTTCATTATCATAAGTGTAAATAACACCATCACCTAATTCACAGTTAATATTCGAAAGAGTTACCTCTACACCAAATATATCATCAATATATTCCTTTACAGCATTACCTTGAATAGAATTACAATTGTCAACTCCATAGCAAATTCTGTTAATTGCTACCCTAGCCAAGTTATCATATCCAAAAGCATCTAATGCATCTAATTTATTACTGTCAATGAAATATCCAAGTTCTGTCGATATTTCATCCAAACTTTGTTTCTTTTCAACTTCCCTTTCAACAACCTTTGTACCACTAAGTGACATTATAAAAATTATAAATATAAGTAAAACAATAACCCCAATTAAAATAAACAATATCTTATTTTTTTTCTTTTTAGGTTGATTAACTAAATTTTGTAACTTTGGATTTGGTTCATATTCATTCATAATTATCTTCTCCTATTCCTTATTCTACTAGTAAACATTTTATAAAAAATCCATACCGTACATATACCGCCTAAAATCAAATAAACATAAAAGATAAAAGGTAAATCTCCATCACTTTGCATCACAATCAAACTAGTACCTAATATATAAGCAACATCTAAAATAGTTACCATACATAAATGTACTAACTGCTCTAAATTGCGCATCTGATGCTTAGAATCATTAAGTTCAATATTAAACCTTAACTCACCACTATTCACACCTTTTAAAAATGAAAGCATTTCATTTGGTAAACAAACTAAATTACTACCATTTTCAATACCTTTTTCTAAAAAATTTTTAACCTTATCTTTATCAAAGTAATTACTAGAACTAATATGTGTACTTAATATCTGCATCAAATTAATTTCAGGACTAACAGTTCTTAAAACTCCTTCTAAAACAATAATACCCCTCATAAGCATTGTTACATCTTTAGGTAAGCTAATATGATTGTTAGAAAGCATAGCTAAAAAATCATTCATAAAATCTTTAATATCAATATCTATAATATCTTGACTTTTATTCTTATCTATTACTCTTTTAATATCATTTTTCAAAACCATATGGTCAATTTGACCTCTAGTTTTACCAAAAGCAAGTAAAATATGTGAAACTTCTGTCACATCATCTTTTAAAATAGCTACAATACATTTGCTTAAAAGTTCTCTATCTCTTTTAGATAATCTTCCCATCATACCAAAATCCAGATAAATAATCTTACCATCTTTAATTTTTAAATTTTCAATATGTGGGTCAGCATGGAAATATCCATCATCTAAAGCTTGCTTAATATAATTAGCCGCTAATTTTTTACCTATTTCATCTCTATCATATCCATAAGCATCTAATGTTTTATAATCATTTATACTAATTCCATCCATATACTCCATAACCAAAGATTTGCTGGTTGTATATTCCCTATAAACCTTAGGTGAACGAATATATAAAATATCTTTATTTTTTTCATAAAATTCTTCAGTATGTGAAGCTTCAATCAAGAAATTCATTTCTTCCTTAGCCGTTTCAAACATCTCATCAATAATATCATTAAAATTAAAAACAGAATCAAAAATTTTATCTATCTTAAGTAAATCAATTATTTTTTTAAGTAACTTAACATCCATAGCCATTAAATCATAAATATTTTCTCTTTGAATCTTAATAACTACTTCTGTCCCATCATTTAAAACAGCTTTATGTACCTCTGCAATTGAAGCCGAACCAATAGGCTCTTTTTCAATACTTGTGAATATCTCATCAGTTTTCCCTTTATATTCTCTATCTAAAATTTCTAAAACATTTTCATATGGCATTGGTCTAACTTGATTTCTCAAATGAGAAAGTTCATCACAATATTCCTTCGGAATAACATCATCTCGGGATGCCAAAATCTGACCTAATTTAATAAAAGTTGGCCCAGCTTCTTCTATTGCAAGTCTTAAATTTTCTGGTGTCGCATTTTTAAGTAAATCATATTTCTTAATAATGCTGACAATTTCTAATAATCTATCTTTACCACTAAGCATTTTTCTTAGCCTTTAATGACTTTAAAATTTCTTTCTTATCTTCTTCACTAAGTTCATTTATTTTATCTATTAATTCTTCTTTAGTTAAATTGGCTTTTTCTACTTTAATAGTAACATTTTCTTTCATTTTTTCATTTATTTTATGCTTTAATTCTTCATTCATAGCTTGTCCTTTATTGTATGCCTCCGTTCCTTTTTTCAATAATTCATCCTTTAATTCACTAGCTTTTTCACTAGTCATAACCATCGCACCAAGTCCCATAAGCATTACGTTTTCTAAAGTTTCTTTCATAAATAACCACCCTTTCTTATTATTTAAATTATAACATTTATAAATTAAGAAGTAAAATCAAATTATACACTTTTCCAAACTTTTGCTATACAATTTTCCAAAATAACTAAATATTTACTTATAACACTATAAATGTTAAAATTATACTAGGTGATTAGAAGTGAAAATAACAGTATTAGGTGCGGGTGCATATGGATGCGCCTTATCAATGATATTAAGTGAAAATAAAAATGAAGTAACTATATGGACTCCATTTGAAAACGAAGTAAAAGAATTAACTGAAAAAAAATCAACTCCAAAACTTCCAAATATAAAAATCTATGACAATATAAAAATAACAAATAATTTAGAAAAAGCATTAGATAAAACTGAATTAATCATCATCGCAATACCAACTGCCTTTTTATCAGATAGTATTAAAAAAGTTAAAAAATATTATCAAAATACCCCTATTTGTATAGCCACCAAAGGTATTGAACAAAACACTAATTTGTTTGTCTATGATGTCGTTAAAAATATTTTAAATACTGAAAAAATAGCCATAATATCAGGTCCATCATTTGCCATTGATATAGCTAATAACTATCCAGTAGGTCTAACCCTCGCTTGTCAAGACAAAGAAACAATTGATATAATAGCAACATCTTTAACTAATAACCATTTTAAATTAAGAAAAAGCTATGACATAATTGGAACAGAATTATGTGGCTCAGTTAAAAACATTATTGCAATAGCTTCTGGTATTTTAAAAGGTTTAAATATGCCAGAATCAACCTCTGCTATGTTAATAACTGAATCATTACATGATATTAAAGCTTTAATTAAAGGCTTAGGTGGCGATGGCTCAACTGTATTATCATATGCTGGATTTGGTGACTTATTACTAACAGCAACTTCTCCTAAAAGTAGAAACTATTCATTTGGTTATTTAATAGGTTCTAAAGCTCCAAAAGAAGAAATAAATAACTATATTAAAAACACAACTATTGAAGGACTATATACCCTAAAATCAGTTAGTGAACTGGTTAAAAACAAAGATGTAGATATTCCGATAATAAATTTAATGGAACAAATAATTTATCAAAATAAAAATCCTGAAGAACTAATTAATTTCTTAATTCAAAAGCCATAATAGGCTTTTTTATATTAAAAAAAGCTAAATTATTTAGCTTCGTTAGTAAATCCATATTTTTTATTAAATTTTTCAACTTGACCAGCTTTTTTAACTGTTCCTTGTTTACCAGTAAAAAATGGATGACATTTATCACAAACCTCTATTTCAAGTTCAGGTTTATTAGATTTTACAGTAAAAGTATTACCACAAGCACATGTTACTTTAGTATCCATATATTCTGGATGAATATTTTTTTTCATATTTACCTTCTCCTTCCGCCATGACTAAAACAAGTCATAGAAATTTAAATGCAAGTATATTCTAGCAAACAAAACAATAAAAATCAAGTCTCAAATAAATTTTTACGCATTTTATTAATAACTTTGTTACCTATTTTCTCTAAACTAGTAGAAGTAATAGTATCAATATCACTTATATCTACATAAATCACATCATACTCTAAACAAACATCTTTATACTTTTTATTTAAATATTCAAATATATCTAAAACATCTTCATTAGCTTCTTTAAAAGGATTATAAAAACCAACAAAAACAATATCTTCCTTACAATATTCTCTCATTAATTTAAATAAACTATCCAAATCATAAGCTAAATCATCTATATAATCATATATATCATTATAAATAATATTAGAATCAAATAATTTATTAAAAATATCTTCATAGCTAAGATTAACTGTAACTAAATCAGCTTTAATCAAAGCATTTTTTAAATTAAATGAACCCTTAGGAGTAGTTATTTTTTTATTACTATTAATATCATTAATAATATCTGTACTTCTCATATCTACTCTAGCAAAATCATCAGAATATCTTTCTAATAAATCCTTATCTTTCAAATATTTTTTAATATAATGTGAATAGCCATAAACCTCTCTATCTTCTAAATAAAATTTTTCTAAAGAATCTCCTAAAGCCACATAATAAACTTTCTTATCCATATTAACCAAATAAATTAAAAATATAGAAAGAAAAACTAAACCTATAATTAATATTTTTTTCATATTTACCTCCAAAAAAGTAGATTACTCTACTTAAATATATTAATTATAGATAAAAACTATTCATCTTCAAGCCATATTTTAGCCCCAACATTAGTTAATTTTTTAATCAAATCACTATAACCTCTAAGTAAATGTTTAATATCAGTTATAGTTGTTTCCCCTTCAGCTGATAAAGCCGCTAAAACTAAAGCAGCTCCTGCTCTTAAATCACTAGTTCTAACTAACTTACCTTTTAAAGAAGTTGGGCCATATACTTTAATAGTATTACCTAAAACTTCTATATGTGCCCCCATTTCATTTAAATATTTAGTATTTTGAAACCTATTTTCATAAATTGTCTCTTTAACTGTACTTACACCATCACATTGTAATAAAAGTGTTGTAATAGGTTGCTGTAAATCCGTCGCAAAACCAGGATAAACAGCTGTTTCAATATTGACTGAATTTAAATGTGAAACTTTATTAGTAATAACCTTATCTCCAACAATCTTATAATCACATCCCATTTCATCTAATACTTTAAAAAAACTTGTCAAATGATTAGGATTAACATCACAAATCTCTAAATTATCTCCATTCATAACACCAGCTAAAATATATGTTCCAGCTTCTATTCTATCCGGTATAACTCTAACAGAGCCACCACTTAATTTATCAACCCCTGTAATTTCTAACCTATTAGTATCCTTACCTTTAATTTTAGCTCCCATACTATTTAAAAAATCAATTAAATTACCAATTTCAGGTTCACTAGCAGCATTATTTATAATAGTTTTTCCTTTAGCTTTTAAAGAGGCCAAAATTATATTGACAGTCGCTCCTACACTCGGAAAAGGTAAATCAATAAAAGCACCTTTTAATTCCTTAGCTTCAATTATATATAAATCATCTTTAATGGTCACTTTAGCCCCTAATTTTTCAAATCCTTTTAAATGAAAATCAAAAGACCTTGCTCCTATATTACAGCCACCAGGAAAACTTATTTCCACCTTTTTAAACTTAGAAAGCATAGCTCCCATAAAATAATAAGATGCTCTAAGTTTAGTAGAATATTCTAAAGGTATAGGTTTATTTACCATAGAAGTACTATCAATATGAATAATGCCACTTTCTAAAGAAAATTTAACTCCTAAATACCTTAAAATTTCTTCTAAATTATCCACATCAGAAATATGTGGTACTTTTTCAATTACTGTCTCATCAGACAAAATAGATGCTGGAAGTAATGAAACCACACTATTCTTAGAACCACTTATATATATCTTTCCACTTAGAGTCTGTTTTCCAATAACTTTAATTTTATCCATCAAAAATCACCTTTCACTTTATTTTAACACATTCACATAAATTTACAAATACATATACATCCTATTAACAATCATATCAAAAATAAAATACCAATAATAGTTAAAATTAAACCTCCTATAATAGTTGCTAATTTACCTAGTAATTTTTCAATTTTATTACCAATTGATAAACCAATAAAAGTAAATAAAAAACTAATTAAAGCAAAAATTATTGGTGAAATAATCGTACCTACTCCCATATTTGGTAAAGTTATGCCAAGTGAAAAACTATCAATACTAACAGCTAATCCAAACATAAAAAACTCACTAAATTTTAAAGGTTTAAAATCATTTTCTTTTTTGAAAGAAGAAATAACCATTTGCATGCCAATAAAAATTAAAATTATAGCCACTAAAATATCTGTATTAAATTTAAAAAGTGATAAAATCAAATCACCTATAAACATACCAAAAAGTGGCATAACAAAATGAAAACATCCAACAATTATAGATAAAATAATTTTATTTTTCCTATTAATTCCAAAAGTTCCATACACTAAAGCTAAAGAAAATGCATCCATACTTAAACTAATTGCCATTAAAAAAACTAATGCCATATTCCACCTCTTATTAAAAGTTTATGGCATTAGTTATTAACTTACGACAAATATTTATCAAGTATTTCCATCACAATAGATTTATATTCAACCTCGGTATCTTCTTCTCCTTCAATCAAACATAAAGGAGGAAATAAAACACACCACCAATTATCCCCTTCTCCCTTACCTAAAGTAATAACTAAAGATTCATAATATCCTTCTTCATATTTAACCCCCTTATATTCCTTAGAAGGAAAATAATTCATACCAAAATTTATCTTATAACCCTTATTATAATTTTCCTTACTTAAAATATTTTTAACATCATTATCTACTAATTCTAAATTGTTTTTTATAATCTCTTTAGCTTCCTCACTACTTTCAGCATCTTTAAGTAAATCATACATTGTTATCTCTAACTTATCTTTAACCTTTCCTTTAACATCTTGATCAAAAGCCGAATTACTATTAGGAATAATCCTTATTCTAATCGCATCTTCTGGTATCATTAAATTTTTAGCTAAAGCATCAGAAATAAAAACATAAAATATACCTATCAATAAAATTAAAATAATAGTTTTTTTCATTGAAAAACCACCCTTCAATTTAATAATGGGTAGTTTATTAATTCTTTATACAAAAATAACAAACAAAACATTAATATAATATTTAGTTTCACGTATTTAATAAAATTAAATGTACAAATTCATATTTTTTTAAACTTTTTAGAAATTACACTTCCAAAAAGTCTAAATTTTACTTATGATAATTTTCATTATTATTAATTTTATAAGCTCTATATATTTGTTCTAAAAGCATTACTCTAAATAACTGATGAGGAAAAGTTAATCTAGAAAAAGATAACTTATAATCACTTCTCAATTTAACCATATCATCAAGTCCATAAGAGCCACCAATCACAAAAGTTAAATTTTTATTACTATTAAAATTATTATCTATTTTTTTAGCAATCTCTAAAGAATCTAAACTATTGCCATCAATTTCTAAAGTAATAACATAATCACTATCTTTAATCTTAGATAAAATTTTCTCTCCCTCTTTCTTCAAAGCAATACTTTCATTAGCCTCATCTGAAATTTCTATTATTTCTAACTTGGTATACTTAGAAATTCTTTTACTATATTCATTTATAGCATCCACAAAAAACTTTTCTTTAATCTTACCAACACATATTATTTTCATAACTCTATTAGCTCCGTACTTTCTCTTTGACTAGCAATCTCAATATCAGGTTTTCTAACACCTTTCTTATCCAAAGTATCAATTAATGTTTTAAGTGCAACCTCTGGTTTGTTATTCTCCTCACTTAAATGAATCAAAATAATCTTCTCAGTATTATTTCCAATAAATTCTGATAAATAATAAGCCGAATCTTTATTAGATAAATGTCCTTTATCACTTAGTATTCTTTGTTGTAAATAATAAGGATATTTTCCTTCTCTAAGCATACGTACATCGTGATTACTCTCAAATACATAGACATTTTTATTTTTTAACTTATCAAAATTTCTAACATTAATATAGCCCGTATCTGTAATATAAACTATAGATTTATCATAAGAAGAAAAGACATATCCATTACTATCAGCTGCATCATGTGAAGTCTTAATAACCTTAACATCCAAATCAGCAATCTTCATATCACCATCAATATACACCTTATCCTCTATTTCAAAACCTAATTCTTCTTCCATTTTATGAGTTAAATAAACAGTCGGATGATACTTCTTCAAAAACACCTTTAACCCAGCCACATGGTCAGAATGTGCATGCGTGATAAAAACCCTCTGAATAGAAGAAGGGTTTATATCAATATTTTTTAAAGCTTTCGCAATATAACCCGCACTCATACCTAAATCAACTAAAGACTTAGTTTCATCAGTTTCAATATAAGATGAATTACCTTTGCTTCCACTTGCTAAAACACATACTTTCATTAATACATACTCATTGGATTAATTCGGCAATAATCACAGCCTTTCCAAATTTCATAATGTACATGCGGACCCGTAGCCGTACCAGTCATACCAACATAACCAATAACATCTCCTCTAGCTACAACCTGACCTACTTTAACATTAATCCTAGACATATGAGCATATAAAGTTAAATATCCATTGTTATGA
Source organism: uncultured Bacilli bacterium (assembly GCA_944329375.1). Lineage (GTDB taxonomy): Bacteria > Bacillota_I > Bacilli_A > RF39 > UBA660 > Coprosoma. The sequence continues at coordinate 8,996 of CALVIB010000019.1, forward strand.
TCAATTATAACATGATTACCATAACTATAATGATAACTAGCCTCTTTAACTCTACCATTATTAGTCGCATATATCTTAGAGCCATATCCAGTACCACTTATATCTAAACCACCATGTAACTCACGTCTACCAGTAACTGGATTTGTTCTCCAAACATAACCACTACTTAATCTCCAACCACTATCAGTTGGCCACCCCCAGCTAGTCGTACTACCAACATCTGGAATATATTTAGTACCTTTCAAAATAATTTTACTAGTAGGAGCCTTAAGAACTGTTTTACCCTCAGGAATAACATAGTTTATAACACCATTAACTTTTCTAACCCTTTGAGAAACACGCTCTAAACCATTTTCTCCATTTTGAATAACCTTATCAATACCAATAGCCGCATTTTCATCATATCTTTCCTCAGTAGGATAAGCACTTTCAATATCCTCAACTAAATAAGATTCTTCAACAACACTAATCTGTGGATTAGTTTCAACTATCTTTAACTTTTGACCTGGGTATAATAAATTAGTTGTACTAGTTAAACTAGAATTTGAAATTAAAACTTCCTCTGGACTAATCTTATTATTAAAAGCAACATTTTCAATAGTATCTCCAGCTTGAACAACATATTCTCTAGCTTTCTGGTCTTTTCCATAAAGTAAATAATTAGCAAGCTCACTTGCATCAGTATAAATAGTTGCATCTACTGGGATATTAGTTTCTTTAACTGTAATATCCTCATCAACATATACATTTTGAATCTCCTCACCAGTAGTTTCTATTTTTACTTGATTATCTTCAATATAAGCTTCATATTTATCTTCACCAACAAAAGTCCTAATTAAAGCTTCAATAGCCTTTTTAAAAATATCTTTATCTAAAACATAAATACTTTGAGTTATAAGTTTAGCTTCTTCGCCTTCTTTTTCAGCACGCTGACCTTTAATAACAAACTCATAACCTCTAACAGTAAAAGACTCTTTTTTAGCAATCTTTCCATAAATATCAGATACTGAATCAACATCTCCATCATAAGTTGTTAATCTTCTGATTTGTAATCCTTTTGGTGAATAAACCTTATCAACATCAAACTTATTTTTATAATAAGAACCATTTTTATCGATATATTCTTCTAATTCCTCCTTAGAAGCAATAGTTCCCAAAGATTTATCATTCAAATAAACCTCATAATAATTATTTGGCTCTGGAGATGTTTTATAACCAAACCCTAAAACACAAACTAAAATAATAGTTATAATTAAAATAAATCCTATTCCAAATTTTTTCATTTATTCACCTACCTGACTATTTTCCATATTGAAAAATGAACTAGTATCTCTTTTAAATATTAAATTAACAGTTGCTGTTGGACCACTACGGTGTTTAGCAATAATAAACTCACTCTTACTTGTATTTTCATCGATAGCACTTTCTTTATTATAATAATCATCACGATATAAAAACGCGACAATATCCGCATCTTGTTCGATAGAGCCAGACTCTCTTAAATCAGAAAGAAGTGGCCTTTTTTCTTCCCTTCCCTCAACACTACGTGAAAGCTGTGCGAGAGCAATAACTGGAATATTAAGTTCCATAGCCATAGTTTTTAAAGACCTAGATATTTCAGAAACCTCTTGTTGTCTTTGACCAGCATATCTAGCCGAGCCACTAATTAACTGTAAATAGTCAATTATAACAATATCTAAACCATCCTCAGAATTAGCAAGTCTCCTGCACTTAGCCCTAATCTCACTAACTGTCATACCAGGTGTATCATCGATAAAAATCTTAGTATCAGCAAGTCTACTAATAGCCTCATTTACTCTTTTCCAATCTTGGTGTTCAAGCTTTCCAGTACGAAGTTTTGAAGCTTCAATTTGCCCAACTGAAGAAAGCATACGAGAAATAAGTTGCTCAGCGCCCATTTCCATATTAAATAAAGCTACTGTTTTTTTAGCATTCATCGCCATATTAACAGCTAAATTAACTGCAAAAGCCGTCTTACCCATTGCTGGTCTAGCCGCAATAATTATAAGCTCATTTTCATGAAAACCTGCCGTTAATCTATCTATATCATAATATCCTGAAGGAACTCCAGTAATTTCACCTTTCATCGAAGATAATTTTTCTAAATCAGCTTGTGCTTTAAATAAAACATCTTGAATACTCTTAAACTCAGAGCCCCTTCTATTTTTTACAACATCGAATATTTTTTTCTCAGCTTCATCTAGAATATCTCCAATTTCCAAAGTAGAAGAAAAACCAGCATTTGCAATATCCGTACCAGCCTCAATTAAATTACGTCTTAAATATTTTTCTTCTATTATTTTTATATATTCTTCTGCATTAGCCGCCGTTGCTACCATACCCACAAGACTTGTTAAATATTCTACTCCACCAACTTGATTAAGTAAATTTTTCTTTTCTAGTTCAGCGGTTACTGTTGTAATATCAATAGGAATTTTTTTATCAGCCAAATTTTTAATAACTTCAAATATTTTTTTGTGAGAATCTAAATAAAACATATCTTTATTTAATCTTTCAGTAATTTTTTCTAATGCTTTCTCACTTAAAAACATTGAACCAATTATAGCTTGCTCAGCATCTACTTTCTGAGGCATTGTTCTTCCATCCATCTAATCACCTACTTTTGTAAATGTATTTTTAATGTAGCCTCCACCTTTTTATGTAATAAAATCTTAACATTAGTTGTTCCTAAAGTATTAATTGGAACATCTAATTTAATTTTTCTTTTATCAATATCAAAACCTTTTTTCTTTAATTCATCTGATATTTGTTTAGTACTAATCTGACCAAATACTTGACCATTTTTACCAGTATTAACTTTAAAATTTAAAGTCATACTTTCTAATTTTTTCTTAATATCTTCACAATCTTTAATTAATAAATTTTCTTCTAAAGCTGCTTTTTCTTGTTGAAATTTTAAAACCTTACTACTTCCTTTAGTAGCTAAAACTGCTAATTTATTATTAATTAAATAGTTGCCATATCCATCTTTAACTTCAATTATATCATCTTTTTTCCCTTGTTTTTTAACATCTTTAAGTAATATAACCTTCATTTTATCACATCCTTAATAATTTTCTTTAACTCTTTAGCCACCTCTTCAACACTTTTATCTTTTATTTGTGCAGCCGCATCAGTCAAATGACCACCGCCACCTAATCTTTCCATAATCTCTCCAACATTAATATTTCCCATAGACCTTGCACTAATACCAACAATTCTATGTGAAAGTCTTCCAATAGCAAAAGATGCTTTAATATCCTCAAATTTAAGTAATTCTTTAGCTAAAAGTGCAATATCCACATTACCATGAATCTTATCATCCATCTTACACATCAAAACATCTTCAGCAATTTCTTCACTATTACTTATAAAACTATACCTTTCAACCATTTCTTCTCTAGGCTCTTTAAGTAAATCTTGTATTAAAACAAAATCAGCCCCGTTTTTAGCTAAATAAGCTGCCATCTCAAAAGTTCTAGCAGTAGTTTTTATATTAAAGCTACTAGTATCAACAACCATACCAGAAAGTAAAACTGTCATAATAAGTGGAGAAATTTCTAATTCTAAATAATTTAAATATTCAGCCATGACCTCAACAATACTAGATTTATTCGCATCACTATATTTATATATAGTATCATTAATAGTATCTAAACTACCAATATGATGGTCAATAACAATTTTATCATTAATTAAATCAAGTACCTTGTCAGACTCGACTAATTCAGGTTTTTGTGTATCTAAAATAATTAGTAATGGTTTTACATGTTTACTATTTATAATTTCTTTTTCATCTTTAAATTCAAAATTTATACCATTATCATCAAGCAATTTCATTGCCTTATCTAAAGAGCGATATAATTTTTTTAAAGGAGAAACAATATAACATTTTCTATCCATAGACTCAATTATTTTATATAAAGCTAATGCTGAACCCATCCCATCTAAATCAGGTCTTGAATGTGTCATAATTATAACTTCATCATGTTTTTTTATATTTTCATTTAAGTTTTCAAAGAGTTCACGCATAATATCACCCTCTTATTAATTGTATCAAATCACTAGCTCTAAGTCCAGTGTTCCTAAAACTTATTATATTTTAAAGTAATTTTAAAATAAATTTTCAAAACAAAACACTGTCAAAATCAAATTTTCCACAGTATTTTAAAACCGACATATTATAACAAATAAAATTTCTCATCAATATTTCTTTCATTATAAAAATAAATGAAAACTTATAAATAAATTCCAAATAAATGCAACTAATATATTTTTGTTAATATTAATTTAAAAAATGACACTAATTTAATTTTCAGTATCACTTTTACTAACTTTAATTTTTGAATTTCTTATAAACTTAGACTAGTTACTTTTTTCCATCTAAAACTACATATATATCATTTCCTTTAAAATTATAAAAAACTTATTTTTCTGATTTTTCTCTCATATTCATAGCTAACTGTCTAATTTTGTTAAGTCGATGATATATGCCTGATTTAGTAATTTTATTACCTGTTTCCATACTAATTATTTGACTTAATTCAATTAAAGAAGCTTCAGGGTATTTTAATCTATAAAATGAAACTTCTTTTTCCTTATCATTAAGTAAATCATATACATCCATTTCTTTAAGTAACTCAATATCCTTAACTTGTTCATTAGCAGTCTCAATAATTTTGTCCACATTAGCTTGCTCACAATTATTAAGTCTATTAGTCATATTTTTGTGATCCCTATAAATTCTAATATCTTCAAAATAAAGTACAGCTTTTACAGCTCCAATAATTCTTAAAAAATCACTTATTTTCTCAGCTTCTTTAATATATACAACATATCTATGTTCCCTATGTAAAATCTTACTATTAAGTCTAAAATGATTTAAACATTTTTTAACAAATTCCGCATACTCTAAATTATCTAAATTAAATTCTAAATGATATCTTGATGTCTTAGGGTCATTCACACTAGCTTTCATCAAAAATAAACCTTTCAAATAAGCTCTAAGTAATCCCTCATCCGCATAAATAAACCCATCTGGAATATTACCATCTATCCCTAAAGCTTTCAAAATATCAAAAACCTTATTTTTAACTTCTAAAGTATAAAGCATATTTTTATTATAATTATATCCTCTTTTAACACTTACCTTAGAATAAACACCAAACAAATCTTTAAATAAAGAATAAACTAATCTAGCCACCGCATTATTTTCCAAAGTTATTTTAATTATACCATCATGCTCATTATTCTGAACAATTGCCGATAACTCAGAAATTTTCTCAGTTTCCTCACATTCTAATTTGCTAACCTCATCTTTAACAGCTGCTGTAAATGACACAAAATCACCTCTAATCCAACAAATAAGAAAGAATATCAATAGCCACTCTTAATGTATTATGTCTTATCATACCATTTTCAATTACAATATAATCATTATCAATAATATCCAAATTCATTTTCTCTAAATTATCATAATCAACTTCAACCAAATCCTTTTGCTCAGTTGTTTCATAATTTTTTACAATATCTGCATCAATCATACCATTATTTAAAATAACCGCATCAACTTTTCTCTTTCCCAAATACTTATTCAAAAGTTTAACATGATCACTAACCTTAAAATCATCAGTTTCCCCTGGCTGTGTCATAATATTACAAACATAAATAAGTTTAGCCTTACTATTATCAATTTCCTTTTTAACTTCCTTACATAATAAATTAGGAATAATACTAGTAAACAAACTACCCATACTTAAAATAATAGCATCAGCTTCACGAATAGCTTTCAAAACATCTGGATTAACCTCAGGAGTATCCTTATAATAAACAGATTTAATCTTATCATTATATTCAGTAATATGATGTTCTCCCATAACAACCTTACCACTATTCATCTTACCCATCAAAGTAACATTATCTTCAGTTAATGGAATAACCTTACCTTTTAATTTCAAAAGAGAATTTACAAGTTCAATTCCATCAGAAACATTACCAGTAATAGAAGCAGCCCCAGTCAAAAGTAAATTACCTAAAGCATGACCATCCAAATCACTAGAAGTGTTAAATCTATAATCAAATAATTTTTTTACATCATCTTCATTCTCAGATAAACTAATTAAAACCTTACGAATATCCCCAACTGCAGGCGTATGAAATTCCTCCCTAAGTCTACCTGTACTACTTCCATCATCACAGACAGATACAATTGCCGAAATATCAAAAGGTAATTTTTTTAATCCTCTAAGCAAACAGCTCATTCCTGTTCCTCCACCTAAAACAGCTACTTTCATAATTACACATCCTCTCTAATACTTAAAGCTGCAATAGCTCCATCACTAGCCGCCGTAATAATTTGATAAAAATCCTTATATCTTACATCTCCAGCTGCATATAACCCCTTAATATTACTTTCCATTCTATTATTAGTCTTAATATATCCATTTACTAGCTCTACTCCAAGACTATCTAAAAAACTAAGTTCAGGATTACCACCTATCGCAATAAACATACCACTAACATCCAACCTATCTCCATTATTAAGTAAAATAGAAGATAACTTATCATTACCTAAAATTTCACTAACCTCCACATTTTTTAAAATAACAATATTATCTTTATTCTTAATTCTATTTTGTAAAACATCACTAGCTCTTAAATCTTTTCTAGCTAAAATATAAACCTTTAAACATAAATCAGATAAATATAGAGCCTCTGTTAATGCGCTATCTCCACCACCAATTATAGCAACTTCTTTATTCTTATAAAAAGCCCCATCACATACTGCACAGTAACTAATTCCTCTGCCTATTAATTCACTTTCATTTTTTAAACCTAATTTTCTAGGAATTCTTCCAGTAGCTACTATAACATAATCTGAAATAAACTCATTATTCTCACATTTTATAACAAATTTATCATCATGACTTACTTTAATAACTTTATCTCTAATAATTTTAACTCCTAAACCTTTAACTTGCTTACTCATTTTTAAAGCAAGCTCGCCACCATCAATAGATTCATATCCTAAATAATTTTCTATTTTATAAGTTTTAAGCATTTTTCCACCAGGTACATCACTTTCAATAATAATAGGCTCTATCCCGCCTCTTTTTAAATATAAAGCTGCATTCATACCAGCAGGACCTGCTCCAATAATCACACAATTACGCAATTTTATCATCCTCCTCATATTTTTTAGATTTCTTTAAACTATATATAAATATAACAATACCAATTACTATCATTACAAGTGATACTAACTGCGCAATTCTTAAAGAGAAAAACATCAAACTATCAGTTCTTAATCCTTCAACAAAAAATCTCTCCACGCCATACCAAACTAAATAAAAACTAGTTAAATATCCGACCTTCATAAACTTTTTTCTTCTCAAAATAATCATTATAATAAAACCAATCAAACACCAAATAGATTCATACAAAAATGTTGGAGTATAATAACTACCATTAATATACATTCCATCAATAATAAACTGTGGTAAATGTAAACTTTCTAAATAACTTAAACTTGTAATAGCACCATGTGCCTCTCCATTAAAGAAATTACCCCATCTACCAATAGCTTGTGCTATAACAAGTCCAACCACTAAATAATCTAAAATCTTAAGTAAGTTCACTTTTTTCTTATAACATATAGTAGCTATCGTAATAAAACCTGCAATGATTCCACCATGAATAGCAAGTCCACCATTCCAAACCTTAAATATTTCTATTAAATTATCCTTATAATAATTAAAATTAAATATAACATAATAAATTCTAGCTCCTAAAATACCAATAATAACTCCTAAAAAAAGCAAATTAACCATAAAATCTTCTTCAAAACCATGCTTTTTTGCTTCCTTTATAGCCAAATTAGAGCCTATTAAAATAGCAATAAATAATAAAATAGAATACCAATGAATAGAAATAATACCTAAATCAATTATCGGATTCATCTTTTTCCTCCTTAAAAGTCAATCTTTTAAACACAGTCATATCTAAAATCACATTTAAAATAGAAATACATATTGCCACTAACAAAGCAAACCAAATACCATAAATAGCAAAATGCTTACCTAAAATCAAACTGACAATTTTTAAAATAATTAAATTTATAAAAGGATAAAAAAGTCCTAAAGTAATACCTGTAATTGGAATAGTAAGCCATACCAAAAAAGGTTTAATTGTCTTATTAAGTAAATAAATCAAAATAGATGCTATTAAACACCATAAACCATAATATGAATTATCAATATAAAGTGTATTTTTAAAAACTAATGTCATAAGCATAAGTATAACTGTATAACCCAAAATACGAATAACCCAATCAAAAAGTTTAATAAAGAAATTATATCTACTATTTTTCATATTATTCACCTTTCATCTATCATTATATCATATTCCAAAATTCCTCGCAAAAGAAGAAAAAGACTGAAAAACATCAGTCTCTACTCACTTTGCATCTCAAATAAAGCATCTCTAAGTTCCATAGCTCTTTCAAAATCAAGATTCTTAGCAGCCTCTTTCATTTCATGCTGCATCTCAAACATTAATCTTTCTTTATCTTTTTTATTTAGTTTTTTCTCTTTTTTCTCTTTAATTTCAAACTTATTAGAAATAACTTCTCTAACTTCTTTAATAATAGTTTTAGGAACAATCCCATGTTTTTGATTATATTCTTCTTGTATTTTTCTTCTTCTATTAGTCTCTTTTATAGCCGCATTCATTGCTGAACTTATCTCATCCGCATACATTATAACTCTACCATTCGCATTTCTAGCCGCTCTACCAATGGTCTGAATTAAACTTCGCTCACTTCTTAAAAATCCTTGTTTATCTGCATCCATAATAGCAATCAAACTAACCTCAGGCACATCGATACCCTCACGAAGTAAATTAATTCCCACAACAACATCATACTTACCTACTCTTAAATCATGAATTATCTGCATCCTTTCCAAAGATTTAATTTCATTATGTAAATAAGCAACCTTAATATCCAAATTTTTAAGATAAACTGATAACTCCTCAGCCATTCTAATAGTTAAAGTAGTAATTAAAGTTCTCTCTCCTTTTTCTATCTGTGAATGTATTTGATTAACTAAATCATCAATCTGTTTTTTAGTAGACTTAACTTCAATCATAGGGTCTAATAAACCAGTTGGTCTAATAATTTGTTCTACTACTTTATTATGAACTTTTTCCATCTCATAATCTCCAGGAGTTGCCGAAACAAATATAGCTTGTTTAATCTTACCCTCAAATTCTTCAAACTTTAAAGGCCTATTATCTAAAGCACTAGGTAATCTAAAACCATAATCAACCAAAGCTTGCTTTCTCATCCTATCTCCATTATACATTGCCCTAACTTGTGGTAATGTAACATGTGACTCATCGACAACTAATAAAAAATCATCGCCAAAAAAATCAATTAAAGTAGTAGGCATCTCTCCAGGTTTTCTTAAAGCTAAAGGTGCTGAATAATTTTCTACTCCTCTACATGAACCAGTTTCTTTAAGCATTTCAATATCATAATTAGTTCTCTCTTTTAATCTTTGATACTCTAATAACTTATTTTCACTTTGAAATTTTTCTAATTGACTTTCTAATTCTTTCTCAATATTTTGAATAGCAATCTTTAATTTTTCATCATTAGTCACAAAATGACTTGCAGGAAATAATGTATAAGTTTTTTTATCATTAACTAATGTTCCTGTAACTAAATCAAACTCACTAATTCTATCAATCTCATCGCCAAAAAATTCAACCCTAATTCCATGAGCGTGCTGGCCAATAGGAACAACCTCTAAAATATCCCCATGTACTCTAAAAGTTCCTCTTTTTAAATCAATATCATTTCTCTCATAAAACATATCGATTAATTTTTGAATAACTTCATCTCTATCAATAGTTTCTCCAACACTCAAAAACAAAACCTTTTTCTTATAATCTTCAATTTCTCCAATACCATAAATACAAGAAACAGAAGCAACAACTATAACATCTTTATGTGCTAAAAGTGAAGCTGTCGCATAATGCCTAAGTTCATCTATCTCATCATTAATAGAAGCATCTTTTTCAATATAAGTATCAGTCTTAGCTACATAAGCTTCTGGTTGGTAATAATCATAATAACTTACGAAATAGCACACGTGATTATTTGGGAAAAGCTCTTTGAGTTCCCCATATAACTGTCCAGCTAGTGTCTTATTGTG